>JAHDHB010000219.1 GCA_020631545.1 Saprospiraceae bacterium
CGCTCAATCCCCTTTCCCAAAACGACATTTTATCAGCCTTTTTGACGTGGATTTGCACCTCATCATTTTCCTGTAGCGATTGAATATTTTCGAAGTCTTTTGCTAGAAGCTTACCCGGCAAACTATATTTTACAGGCTCATCCTCTAAGAAAAACGAGACGCCAGTCACCTTTTTATATTCATCAGTAGAAAACTCAAGTTCCCCCTTGATTTTTCCTGTTTTGATCTCAAAATCTTGCGCTTCTACGAAGTAGCTGGATAGAAAGATGGCACAGGACAAAAAACAACTAACGACAGAAATCCATCCTATGATTATCATTGTTCTCCTCATTATTTTAGTGTGTGTTTAGTGGTGTGGTGGTGTTCTTTTACCCCTTAAATATAGGCAAATATAGGATCTAAATCCAGCGAGCAGAAGGATTTTACGGTCATAACCCCTTGTTTTTTCAAAAAAAATATCTTTTTAAGTTAAATTTTAGTATTAATTAATTGTCAATCAAATGTATAAATATATTGGGCAGCTAATCCCGCTATCCGTTTGTATGCGCCACTGCTTCAGGCGGTTCAGCATAAGGGTGTGGCCGTCTTCCTAAACGTCAGCCATCCACACCCTTTGCTTCACACCCCTTCATCAGCACCCCATACCACTACTATCGGGGCTGCATCACCTTGATGATCAGAACAGTAGCAAGGGAGGGCAGTCGCTAGATAGAGTAGGTGAGTGTGCATGTATTTCACACGCACACACTTTCTCATTCACACACTCAATACGCTTCGAAGGGAAAGGTTTGGATAGGGTTGCAAGCCCAAATGCTCCTACAGCTTTAGCCGGACAAGTCCAAAAAAAAAGAGACGCCCCTGATGAAGTCGGACGCCTCTTAATATTCAAAGTTTATTCTGCCGTAGTGTGTATAGAATGCAGGACAACTGTCCTATCATTTTCCTTTTTCCTCCTCTTTTTTAAGGAGTTCTGGTTTTGTTTGTACCAGCAACTTGAGGCCAGGACGAAGTACCCTGTAATCCGTAATTCGGTTCAATTTAATGATATCCTTTACGGTTACGCCAGGGAATTTCTCTGCCACCTCCCAAAGATTGTCACCTTTTTGGAATTCATAGACCTCAAGGCCTTTATCCTCAGGTTTTAAGTCTTCACTAATGAACACCTTATCTCCAAAAGGAATCTCCGATTCAGGCTGGACATCCTTGTTGGCAATCTGGTCAGGAACACTAACTTTCTTCCTTGGTTTCGGCCATGTCGCTTCCCCTTTGAAGTAAGCCATGTTTTTCCTAGGTAAAAACAAATGGTAACCCGTTGGGCTATCAGGAATATAATCCGAATTAAAGCTAGGATTTAAATACCTGACGGTCTCAATAGGTAAACCGCTTATCGCTGAAACATCTGCAAAACTTATGCGATCATAAACACGCGTAGATGTAATGTTTTGCAAGTCATACTCTGGATAAACAGGGTATAATTGATGCAAATAATAATAATTCATCAAATAAGCAACCGAAATGAAAGCAGGCACATAACCTCTAGTTTCCCTAGGCAAATAAGGGTAAATCTTCCAAATATTTCGACTACCAGCTCTTTTGATGGCCTTTCGTACACGCCCCGGCCCACAATTGTAGGCGGCAATAGTCAGCATCCAATCCTTAAACCCCCTGTTCATGTCTCTTAAGTACCGAGCAGCAGCATCCGTAGCCAAGTAAGTATCACAACGTTGATCAACTGTAGCGTTGATATCCAAGTTGTAAAGCTTTCCAGTAGAAGGCATAAACTGCCAAAGTCCACGCGCACCCGCTTTAGAAAGCGCCTTGGGGCGCAAAGCAGATTCAATGATAGAAAGGTACTTCAGCTCCGTAGGAACGTTATACTTGGCCAACGTTTCCTCAAAATGAGGAAAGAAAGTTGTGGTACGCCCAATAATTTCCTCCGTTTTTGCACGGTGGGTAATCGTATAAGCGTGAATATAACTCCTTACGTACTTGTTGAAGGTAAAGTTAATCTCGCCAGAAATTTGCTGAAGACGTTCAGCATATTCCTCATCTGTAAACCTTGGGGGCTTAAGATTGGCGCGCGATTTAAAAAAGTCAAATTTCAGCATTTCATGCTCAAGCTCACTTTTTTCACCTTCATCATTGACCTCAGTAGCATAAGACACAAAGTTTATCGGGATAAGCAGTGTGATTAATATCGCTAGATAGAGTCTTTTTGATTTCATAATAATTCTCTGATGACAGAAATTTTGTTTTGCTTATATAAAACGCAACAAAACGAAGAAGGTTGCTTTAAACCCCGTCAATACTCAGTTATAATTGAAAATTTGAATATTGAAAATGGGTTTAGCAAAACGTCTTATTTTCTGCCTCTATACTGTTTTTCTCATGGTGAATGAATAACAATTCAACAACATTTCATTGAAAGCTATGTCCAAAATAAAGTATGAACTATTTATTCCCTGTACCTCAAAACGAGCGATAGCTCAAATTAGAGCAAATTTGGTTTATATGCAAACCAAGTTTGCCTTTAAAATATGATTTGCAAAAGCCAGTAAATGGCCTTCTTCAAACTTATTCGCCATAAACTGAATACCTAAGGGCATTCCGTTTCTATGGTTTCCAAGGGGGATATTGATAGCAGGAATTCCCGCCATATTTGCCTGTACCGTATAGATATCTGCGAGATACATCTCAACAGGATCGGTTGTCTTTTCGCCCAAATTAAAAGCAGGGCTTGGTGTAGTAGGCATCACAATAAAATCATACGTCTCAAATATATTGGCTGTCCGCTCATGTATAAGTCGTCGAACTTGTTGTGCTTTCCTATAGTATGCATCGTAATAACCAGCACTTAAAACGAAAGTGCCGAGCATAATTCGGCGTTTTACCTCCTTGCCAAAGCCTTCTGTCCTTGACAATTCATAGGTGTCTTTTAAATCCTTTGCAGATTTACTACGATGACCATAACGAATTCCATCAAACCTAGACAGATTTGAAGAAGCTTCGGCCATCGTCAAAACATAATAAGCAGGTATTATATAATCCAAATAATCAAAATTTACGGCTTCTACCGTATGTCCCTGCTCGCGCAAGCGCTCCAATAAAGCCAAAGTTTGGCTTTTGATGTCTGGATCAAGACTATTACTAGATAGCGCCTCCTCAAAGTAAGCGATCTTCGCTTTTCCCTTGAAGTCCAACTGGTCCTTGTATTTTTGGACGGGGCGCGTACTCACCGTACCATCGTATTCATCTTTGCCGGCCATAATTTCTAGCATTATGGCAATATCATCCACTTCTTTTGCCAAAACTCCAATTTGATCAAAAGAAGAAGCATAAGCAATTAAGCCATGCCTTGAAATCCTTCCATAGGTTGGTTTGAAACCTAAGACGCCACAAAACGCCGCAGGTTGGCGGACAGAACCACCCGTATCCGTACCCAAGGCCGTTAGGCAAGTACCCGCTTGTACTGCTACAGCTGAACCGCCTGAAGAACCCCCTGAAACCTTAGCGGTGTTTGCTGCATTTTGTACAGGGCCATAGATGGATTTCTCATTCGTAGACCCCATCCCAAACTCATCACAATTCAAACGGCCAATAATGATGGCGTCTTCCTTTACTAAACGGTCTATAGCTGTAGCAGAGTATAAAGACGTAAAGCCTTCGAGCATACCTGAAGCCGCAGTAACCGTATGGTCTTTATAGCAAAGGACATCCTTGATAGCCGTTACCATCCCAAACAAGCGCCCTACACTAGCTGGATTAGCCATATACCTTTTGTCTAATTCTGCCGCTTTGTTTAAAGCTTCATCCTTATAGACTTCTATATAGGCGTTTAGATGCTTGGTCTCCTCTATTCTACCTAAATAATAGGTGACGAGTTGAGTGCAAGTCAATTCTCCTTTTTGCAAAGAAGCTTGTATGGTATGTAAAGATGTTAGTTTGTTCACAGCCTAATGGATTAAATATCACCACAAAGGTAGAATATTTTTTCTGTATCCGACAAATCCTACAATAATTTTGCCACACATGGCTAATTGGGTAAAATATAGTCAAATATTCCGTTGTACTAGGATTTCCAAAATTTATTTGGACAATTATAGCCTTCGATTTGTTTTAATTGGTCGAGCCTCCTTTGGATACCGTAAAATACTTGGGCGATTTTTTTTTAATGTATTTTAATATTCTCACAATTATAGCGTTTTTTTTTAACTTCTCTTTAAATTCAACCCGTTATAAATTTTAGAACAAATGTTAATTTTTTATAAAAACTATTGTTTACCCATTGGAGGAATAAAAAAGCTCCTAGAAATTTTCCTAGGAGCTTAACTAATACTTCAATTGTTAATTATGAGTAGCAAAATTTTATTTAGTGATGATAAGAGGTAATACCGTTGAGCAACTTTGATCAGAAGAAGCGATGATTACTTGGTAAGTACCTGCTGGCCAACCTTTAGAAGAAAATGTCCAATTAAAATAATCAGCCGTCGTGTGAAAATCTTTAGTCATGCTATTTCCTTGTTGGTTCACAACCTTACACGTTGTATTCGCGCAGCCATATCCATTTATCTGCCAATCACCCATTTTTACTTGCATGATATCAACAATACCACCATCTTGATAAGACGCAATAGTGGAAGCAGAGGCTGCTGTAGGAAGAGCTAAGGTTGAAACCGTCGCCAAAGAAAGAAGGAAAAATAAAGCCGAATTAATTAGCATTTTCATTGTAGTAACATTTAAGAGGTTAACGTGAATTATACTGCGGAACAATGCGGGGGCAAAAGGTCATGTTCTTTGTAGCTTTCATCCTCTTAATGTCGGGCATAGACTTTTTCGTAACTTTTTTGTCACACTTTTTTTACTGTTTTTTTTCATTTAGGACGTAAGTCCTTGATTTTTAGAATGCTTTTTGTCGATTTTTTTCTACTACAGTCAAATAAAGTTAGGCGAAGTCCAACAAACTCCGTAGGAGTTCCCTGTCTGTAGCCTAAGGTTTTAACCTTAGGTAAACTAAGAGCGAACATTATTAGGTCGTTTGAATAAAATGACCTTAATCCCCCTCTTTTCAAAGCGTTTTACCTCTAGCCAATCCGTGATCAAGGCATCATAAAGATCATCAGGAATATCATTGAAAGCGTTGGAATAGAAGACATAATTCGCTTGATGGATATTCATATCATCGACATGCGTGAAGCGCCAAGTATCATTCATCGCATTCGTTTCCTTGTAGCTAAATTGATTCGGTGTACCCGTTATTACCTGCTTAGGATCGATATTAGATGCTAAGATGAAATCGCTTAATTTATCACGAAGTTCAAAATAAGGCACATGCGCCAAGGTCGAATCCCATCCTTGTGAAATCTTATCAGGATAAACCCACGTATGCCCCGTTACCAAACCTAGGGTGATAAGCGCAGCAAGTATCTTTTTTGTCGAATTATTGATAGATAAATAATGAAGGGTGTAAAATACAGTGAGCCCAAAAAGTAAAAAGATTTGAAGAAGGTAACGATGTTGCAACAAACCAGCATAACGAGCTAAAATGGGCAAAAACACCAGTGTAGGCGCTAAGGTATAAGCAATTAAAAGCCGTAAAGAAGTATCGAATGGCCTTCGTTTTCGCCACATTCTCAAGAGCAGAAAGCCCGCTAGCAGCCAAATAAAAACACGTCCAAAATCTAAGATACGCCAACCTAATATAGCTAGATTCCTAAGGTAGCCGCTTGGTGTGACGACCTCAAAACTACTAGCCCAAGGCATCGTAGACCGATTGTAACTAATCCATCCCGTTTGTTGATAATGATAACCTAGCCAAGCCATAGCGACCAAGCCTGCTGGTACATATTTAAAACAAGCACGCCAATTCATTCGTCTTGTTTTATCAGCAAAACCACCTAGAACTTCTGCCACAAAAATAACCGCAACGGTCATCATTCCCCTTGTACTCAACAAAGGCATTCCACACATACCTACTATTTGTAGCCCCCTATTATTATACAATAAACCAACCATCGCCGTCAAGAAAAAGAAGGTCAAAGGAATGTCGGGGCTTAGCATCGTCGCTTGTGCCAGTAAGGTAGGCTCTAACAGCAATGGAATCAGGCTGATAAGCAACCATTCTCCTTTGAAAAAATAGCGGGTCAATTGATGCCACATCCAGACCATACCTAGAAGAAACGGCAGCATGGCAATATGGGCAACGGCTAGGGAACGGCCAAAAACTGCCCACCAAAGACCAATGTATAAACCAAAGAAAGGAGGATTACCACTATCAACGGTGGGCGGTGGGATGATACCTGAAAAACCACTTTCCAGAAACCAATGGGCATAACGAGAACCTAGATTGACACAATCCCCAAAGAAGGGATGATCCAAGGAGAAGAGGCAGAGGAGAGTATAAAATCCCCATCCCAAGATTAAGAAAATCCAATCTTCTTGTGTAAAAGCTCGTCGTTTGTCTGTAGTGGTTTTCGTCAAAATCGTTGAAAATGAAAAGGTTTGCCAAACTTAGTAGTTTGGCAAACCTGTATTTTATAGTAGTAAGCTAAAGCGTATGAAATTCAGGAAATTTTGTATCAAAGCAGTTGAAAAAGTCCTTTGTCAAGCCATAGCAGAGAAAAACTAAAAGCCAGGGCATTTCACCCTAGAAAAGTTGTAAATGATGGAAATTCCACTCATTAAATACTTGTCTTTGGTTTTTGAATCTCCACGTTGACGTCCTGTTTCTCCAATAGGAGCTTCAACGACTTCGAAAGAACGGTCAGAAAGAAGAGCCGCCAATTCACCTCGATTATACTCTAACTCTTGCTTATCGACATAATATTTACTGACATCATCCAAGTAATCGGTAAAGATTGCTCGTCCACTGATTTCAAAGTTGATACTCCAATCAACACTAAGGTCAAATTTAAACCCTAAGCCATAATTTATAGCTGGTTGGACTAGGAAATATTCGCTATTTCTTGCCTGTCCTTCCGTTCCTAATGGATTTAAAGCCACCCATTCATCTTCATATTTCGCACGTGGATTGAAGTAGAAAATGCCAGGGCCACCAAAAAGATAAGGCGTGAAAAAATAATCCTCATGGCCATGCACATACTTCAAAAAATGAAATTCTAACTGCGCAGCACCATCTATAATATGCGATTCAAAACTAAGATTTCTAGCTCGTTGAAATTCATTGTTCGAATAAGAATCATAAAAACCAAGCTTTGCGTAATTTGCTGATACTTTGAAAGCTAAGCGCTCGCTAAAAACAATACGACCAACTAAACCCGCAGAAGGGCCAGGATGTTTGAAACTCAAATTGGTGTTGAGATCACCAAAATAATAGGAAATACCAGCCCAACCTCCTGCCTCAAAGGATTGTGCTTTAAGAAAGGAAAAGGAACAAGCAAAAAGTATTAAAAAAAGTATCTTTTTCACAATTGTCTGTTTGTATGGGAAGGGAATACCTAATAATCCCTAATGGAAAATGGGGCTCTCTAGTAAGTTACACGGCTAAAAGCCTAGAATGTTTCTACAAAAATAACATAAAACACGCCAATTCTCAACAACAGCTAATTTTATTACTTATTTAATGGAAATATTCTGCTAGCAAAGCCAATCAAGGGGGCTTTATTCCCTGAATTTGCTGTGTAGAAAATCCGTGTTTTCTTTCAAATGGTGTACTCTTTCTAACGGTGTATTCTTTTTTTTATTGCTTGTTATTTGGTGTTTTTAGAAAGGCCGCTGTCGTAGTGGTTCGCGTTCTATTTATAAATAAAACCAAAAAAGAGAATTAAACTTGCCTAGTGAAATAAGAATCCTTATTTTTGCACAGTAAAAGGGCTTTCATAATCAAGTTTTTAGCGGCTTTTCGCTTTGTCAAATTATTGTTCGTTATGCAGCTAAGAAGTGGCTACATATTGGTTTTAATCGTTTTCCTTCTCCTAGGGCTGCAAACTAATGCACAAAGCCGAAAGGAGTTGGAAGAACGTCGTGTACAACTGAATGAAGACATTGAAAAGCTGGATGAGTTATTGAAAAGTACGCGCAAAGATCGAAAAAATGCAGTAACTCAAGTAACGACTTTGCAATCTCAAATCGATAAACGAGAGCAGTTGATTTACACCATTAGTAATGAAGTTAACTTCTTGGAAGAGAGCTTAAAACGTAATGAAGAAGTCATTGAAGCTCTAACCGAAGATATCAAGCGCTTGGAGGTCGATTATGTGTTTATGATAAGAAATGCTTATCGACATCGAGGGGTAAAAAGTCGCTTGCTTTTTCTTTTTTCTGCTAGCAGTTTCAACAATGCTTTCCAGCGTTGGCAATACTTGAAACGCTACGATGATTATCGTAAAAACCAAGCAACTGCCATCATCCGAACCAGAGAATCCTTGGCTAAAAAGGTCTCTCGCTATGAAGAAAACAAGTACCAAAAGCAAAGCTTATTACAAGCGGAAGAGTGCCAGCGTGAAATCTTAGAAACGGAATTGATCATCAAAGATAAGATGCTGGGCCGCTTGAAAAGTGATGAACGACAGATTATGAATGATCTGGAAGCTCAAAAAATGGCACGGCAGAAGCTGTTCAGAAAGGTAACTAAGGTGATCGCTTCCAACACAGAACTAAAAGAAGAAAATAGCGCCGAGGAAGAAGAAATCGTGATCCTAGAATCAGAATTGACCTCTAAGTTTGGTCGACGTAAAGGGAAATTACCTTGGCCAGTAGAACAAGGCGTCATCACTAACAAATACGGCAAGCAGCAACATCCTCTCTATAAAGCTATTACGACCTTCAATAGCGGAATCAATATTAAAGCTACCGGCAGTCCAGAAGTCCGCGCTGTTTTTAATGGAGAAGTGATTGATGTTTTTTCCGTACCGGGCAATGAAAACGCTATCATGATTCGTCATGGTGACTATTTTACAGTCTATTCCAATCTATCAGAAACCCTTGTAGAACCCGGAGACATCGTAAGAACAAAGCAGACCATAGGCCAAATTAAAGAGAAAAATGGCGAATTAGAAGTCCATTTCGAAGTCTGGAAAAGCAAAGATCGTCAAAACCCTTCCTCTTGGATCGCTAAACGCTAGTTGGAATGCATTGCATTTTTCTAAATTCGACCAGCCTTGCTGAAGCCTCCACTGCTAGTCTTACTCTTCGATCCATTGCACTTTATCCTCAATAGCTTGTCGTTTTCCCTCCAGTTCAGGTAAATTATGTCGGCCAAGGTAGAAGAATCCTAGGCAACGTTCACCTTCTTTTAACTCTAAAAACGTATTCATTTCCTTAGCGTGGATAGCTTTAGGCGTACTCCAATAGGCTCCTAGGTTATTTGCCCAAGCGGTGAGCCACATATTTTGTACGGCACAGGAGACGGCAGCGATTTCCTCCCATTCTGGTACACGTTCCGCAGCATCTCGCTGCATACAAATCGCTATTACATAAGCACATTGCCTAGGCTTTTTGGCCGTCTTTTGGTACTTTCGTTCCGAAAATTTTTCCGCAGGCATCGTTTGTTTATAATAAGCCGCTAAAAAATCACCTAACCGAGCCAAGGCATTTCCCGAAAATACTTTAAAACGCCAAGGCTCTGTCATTCGGTGCGTAGGCGCCCAATTGGCATTTTCCAATATGTCTTGGATGATGCGTCTATCGATTTCTTCTCCAGTATAATTTTGAGGATAAATCGCTCGCCGACTTCGAATAAGTTGATTCGCAACTGCTGGAGTTAGACCTTGGTTTTTCATTTTGCTTGGTAAATTTATCGGGTATATTTTAATTAGCTCCCTGAAGTTCGTAAACAGGCGCTTGAGCTTGTAAAAATAGCAAAAGCTTCCATTTTTTTGGCCATAACCGCCAACTCTAAATCCTGAGTTTACGGGGATTTTGCCCAAATGCTCCACAATATTCCAAAAATTATCTTGATAAGAAGGTGATTTTTGAGGTATTTTTTGACGACTACAATTCCTAATCATTTCACCCTTCGAGGG
>JAHDHB010000220.1 GCA_020631545.1 Saprospiraceae bacterium
TGAAAAGTGTCCTGATGCTTTTCAATTGTTTTTCATCATCTCCTAGGTATTGTATATGATTATCAACGAATTGTTCGACCCACTCAATTTCCTTCATCTTGCAGCCCACATTGACGATGTTGTTGAAGATGAACTGATCCATGGTGTTGTTTTCAACAAAGAGGTTGTGTTCTACACCAAATTTGTAAAGTGTGAAAAATTCTAATAATCTATTGTCATCTAGCTTTGAGAATCCTAGGATTGTAATTAAGTAGGTAAGCAATGTCCCTTTTTCGGCGTTTAGATCACTTTCGGCGTTGAAGAAATCGCTTTTCAAAGAGCAATAGACGGTTTTATTAGGATTTTGAAGCGCCTTAGCTGTATTCTTTAACAAGTTTAAAATAAGCGACTTATCCTTGAAATCTCTACCAAGTAGTTCCTCTAATTGTTTTTCAAATTCTTTTGATAAATGTTTTCCAAACTGAAGATTTAATACAAAGCTCTCACAATGATATTTCAGCCCTACTAAAGTGTCATAGAGTCTTTGATGGTTTCTAGCTAGAACTAGGTATTCTTGATATTTCTTTTTATCTCGTAGGGTTGTTTTTGTATGAAAGTATAGCAAATTGTATGCTTTTGCTAAAATTAGATGTTGTTCAATATCTCCTAATTCTTTGGAATGTAGAATGGATTAACTTGCATTATACTTCAATCCTTTGCTCAGATTAAGCTCATAACAAATAACAGCTAATTTTAAATAATAGGAAGGCAGTTCGTTTTTTAAAGTTCGAAGTACCATGAAATCTTCGAGTAAATGATTGAAAAGACTAAATTGTTTTTGAAGTTTGGTCTCGTTATAAAGTGTGTTGTTCCCAAATAATTTATTAAAGATAGTCTTTTTGGATAACTCCTTTTTGTATGTACCTTTTTGATGATTTTTTAAAAACTCAAAAAGATTAATTAGGTGTTTATTTCGATTTACCGCAGGATTTCGGATATATTTACTCAATTCATTAAGTGCATTTTCTTTGTTTACGAGAGCTAGGAAGAGTTTGTAAAACTTTAAGTTGTCCATTTTGGAAGATTAATTTGGTTGAAGAATAAGTATGGGCATACAAATCCCATTTACGTCCAAGATGTACGAATTAAAAAATTACAGGGAGTTTGAAAATGTTTGTTGTCCTTTAGAGTTTGATTTCCTGAGAGCTATAAAAATCAAAGATTTCAACAGTTAGTAGATAGCTTCCTTGTGGCAGTTTTAATTGAGGCAGTAAAGTCCAAGTGTTTTGGGTTAATACTGAGTAATGTACTTTTCCTTCTAGATCCTTTAGTGTAATCCTCGCTGGAATTATAAAAGTATTATCAGACTTTAAATATTTTTCTGAAATTAATAAAGTTAGATTAACACTTCCAGACTTGTCACTAACAACAATATGGCTTCCTCCTGTAATTTCAAGGATACTATTTGCATTAAGATTACTGAAACTTAAAATAACTAACAAGGCGAAAACAACAATAGATATTATTTTTTTCATTTTGACGAGATTTTTTAGGAATAGTATAGATAATCAATGCTATAAAGGTAGAATAATTTTTTTACTCTTTTATGTGAAATAATTATTTTTTTAGTGGGCTTGTTTTATTTGCCTTATTTTAGGGAATAAAAATGCTTGAATAATTCAAGTCGTTGCTTGGGTTTAATTTCTTGAAAGACATTTGTTTATGTAGTATTTTGGTTTGTGGTTATGAATTGAAAAAGAATAAAAATAGTGTCATTTTTTCGCGAATCTCTACTAGTGTTTATTCATTAAAAGCTTGACCTTTGAGTTGTTGAAAAGATAATGATTGAATATTACAGGCTTCTCTCAGTGTTTTTTTTGAAATTATGTTTTTGTCTTGCGTGTGACGAGATAATTAGAAGATGAAAAATGGAATTTTTAGATAGTTTTGTGTTTACGTTACTTTTGACGAGGTAACCTTATATAGTAGTTATGCTTAAATAAGATGAATGTTTGTTGTTTACAATAATGATGAACATTAAGTCTGCGGAATCCAAGTCGGGATTGTTCGGCTTGGTTTTCCTATTTTTAAGAAGTTTTGTCCTTGCTAAGCTGAAACTCAACAGCGAAAACTTCTTTTTGGCGATTTCTTCCAATTTTTCACGTACTTTTGCGACTCATCAAATTAAAATTAGATTATGGGTAGAAATAGAAAGCCTAGGATTTTAGAACAGGTCAGCTTGACAGATACGGGGGATAAAGGAAAAGCAGTAGGACGGCATGAAGGGAAAGTGGTGTTTGTGGAAGGAGCGGTACCGGGTGATGTGGTGGATGTATTGGTGCAAAAAAGAAAGAAAGGACACCTTATAGGCAAGGCGATTAAACTACATCAGGCATCGGAGGATCGTCGCCCCGCTTTTTGTGAGCATTTTGGGGTGTGTGGGGGGTGTAAGTGGCAACATCTTGACTATCAAGCTCAATTGAAGTATAAACAACAGGTCGTTGAGAATGCACTTCAACGAATAGCAAAGGTAGAAGTTGGAGAGTTTTTGCCTATTTTGGGATCGAAAAAGACCCAATATTATCGAAATAAGTTGGAGTTCTCGTTTTCGAACAAACGCTGGTTGACGGAGGAGGAAGTAAAGACGGATAATGTCTTTGGAGAACGAAATGCCCTAGGTTTTCACCGCCCAGGCGCTTTTGATAAAATCGTGGATGTCAAGCACTGTTATCTACAGCCTGAGCCTTCTAACCCCATTCGTAATGCGGTGAGGGACTTTGCCTTGGAGCATGATTACACGTTTTTTGATATTCGAGCGCAAAAAGGTCTTCTACGTCAGCTTTATGTCCGTATTACGGAGCTAGGAGAAGTCATGGTGATGGTCAGCTTTTTTGAGGATGATAAGCCTAAACGAGAAGCTTTATTGGAATTTTTGAAGGAGAAATTTCCTGAAATTACTACCCTAGTTTACTTGATAAATGATAAGAAGAATGATTCTATTTTTGATTTGACACCACATGTTTGGTCAGGGCTAGGAGTTATTCATGAACAATTGGGGCATGTCAAGTTTAAGATAGGGCCGAAATCATTCTTTCAAACAAATTCAACACAAGCGCTTGAGCTTTATAATGTTGTCCGCGATTTTGCAGGACTAACAGGCGAGGAAAATGTGTATGATTTGTATACTGGATTGGGGAGTATTGCTTGCTTTGTAGCGGATCAATGCAGCCATGTAACAGGCATAGAAGAAATCGAAGCAGCGATATTGGATGCTAGAGAGAATGCGGAATTGAACGGCTTGGATAATACCACTTTTTACGCAGGCGATGTGAAGGATATTTTATCGGTAGAATTCATGGAAAAACACGGCAAGCCTGATTTGGTCATCACGGATCCGCCTAGAGCGGGTATGCATGCCGATGTCGTTAAAACCTTGCTACAATTAGCAGCGCCTAGCATCGTGTACGTAAGCTGTAATCCTGCTACGCAAGCACGAGATTTGAATTTGTTGAGTGAGTTGTACGAGGTGGTAAAAGTGATGCCGGTAGATATGTTTCCACATACCCACCACATAGAAAATGTAGCTTTACTAAAAATCAAATAGTTAGTGCTAGGGCAAATACGATGTAAGAAATATGAAATTCTCCTAGCGTAAATTATTATTTGCTAGCAAATAATAAACATCATACTTCTTACATCGTATTTTGAAGGAGAACCTTTTAGGAGTGGCTCCAAGAATTCATCAGGAAATAAGATTTAAGAGGCAAGAAATTCCTGAATAAACATCATACACCTTAAATCATACCTCCTGTTTTTAGTTTGTGCGGTAGCTTTGTACTTAAAAATCAGTTTACCCCAGCCTCCAGTTCTTGGAAAATTCGGCGTATTCTTAGAATTAGTTCAGTCGGTTTGAAGGGTTTGGTTATAAAGTCGGCAGCACCCAATTTAAAGGCGTTAAGGACCACATCATCAAATTCTAAAGCAGAAATGACAATAATAGGAATGTCTTTTTTCAGCTCGTCTTTGACAAATTGAATCAGCTCAAGCCCAGTAACGTGCGGCATGACAATATCGGCAATTATTAAGTCAGGAGAGGTAGCGATAATTTGCTCCTTAGCCACCTTACCGTCTTTTGCCTTGTAAACCTCGAACCCCTGCTTGCGAAGTCTAAACTCAAGGGCGGTCAACATGATTTCCTCGTCTTCGCAAATTAATATTTTCATAAGTAGAATTCGTGTTCAATATGGTTAATAATGGTTTTTAATACTACAATTGACAACAAGTTGTCTATCAAATTCATAGCCTTATCTCTGCACAAAAATCAAGAATAAGGCCTTATCTCAAAAGGATGCATTTGGAGTAACCCCAGACACCTTTGTTATTTTTCTCTACGTAACTAGCTAAGCGAATACTATGTACACACAACACCGAAAGTTTGTTTTTGGTACAAGTTTTTCATTTTGAAATGAAGTTAAAAGATTGATAAGTAAATTTTTATCTAGCAACAAGCTTCGCTTGTTTTTTAGTACAAACGGTAACTCTTAACTCCTAACTGCGGCTCTGCCGCCATGTTCTAGATAGCTCTAAAACTTTGCTAAAAAAACAAACAAATGAAAATTACTAAATTGTTCTTTTAGCAGAAACTTTAGCGTTACCTAAACTATTTCAAGTACATGTAGAATCTGCCAAAAGCCAATAGCTTTGCGGCTTGCCGCAATAGACTTACCGGGCGAAAGTGCTACAAAAAGTCATTCTTTTTTGGAATTTGCTAAGCCCATTGGACATTTACTCCCTAGTAAAATACCCCATTAGAGTTGCGCTACTGCCAGAATGCTATGCTTAGCAGAAAGCCCCTTTGATCCTAATTTTCAATCATACAAAGGAATATTGCGAAACTAATAAAGATTTTCGACATATTCTTTTTTGTGCGTAAGAAATATTTGATCTTTTTGTATGCTATTGCAAGGCTAAATAGATAGGCTTGTAGTGCTTACATAGTAAATGGTTGCAATGTTAGATCTATTTCATTTTGATGCTTAGAGTTTTATGAGAAGTAGATAAGGTTATCTAAAATTTAAACAGCACTCGTTTTTAGACGGCTAAACTCGGTTTTTAGCTCGACTAAAGCTTCTTGGTACATATCATCCACCTTTTGTACGAGTTGCTGAATCTCATCGCCAAAACTTTCAACAGATTCTTCGCTTTCATTCCATTTCCAAAGCTGTCTGTCAATCTTTTTGTTAGCTTCCGTCAATTCCACATACCCAATATAAGGGAAGGTCGTTTTTAGCTTGTGGCTAACTTTCTTCAGTTCAGAGTAATCTTTCTGTGCTTCAAATTCTTTCATCTTCTTAATCTCTTCTCCAGGTTCGACTAGAAGCATTTCTAGGAGTACACCTTTCATGTCAATGTCACCATCAGACATCAATTCAAGGTAACTTAAGTCAATAAATCGATAGGTCAAAGGTACTTTTTCCATAGGTAATGATTGTTTAATTAAAGGATTATTTGTTTTTAACATATTTAACAATAACCTCAAATAGTTCGTTTGAATTAAAACACAATCATCCATACCACATTCAAGGAATTTTTTGTCTGATTTTACAAAAACGTGTGCCGTCATAGCAATGATAGGCGTACTGCGTTTGGGATTAGAAAAATGCGTTCGAATATAACGTGTAGCTTCTTCTCCATCCATCACAGGCATTTGAATATCCATCAAAATAAGGTCATAGTTATTGTTATTGAACTTTTCAATAGCAATCTTCCCATTGTCAGCTACTTCAACATGTACCTGTGGCCACTGCTTTTTGATGGTGTTTTTCGCCACCGTTTGGTTGATAAAATTATCTTCTACCACCAAAATATTGATGTCTTGATTTTCTGGTAAAGAAAGATCTTGTTCTTCCTCTATCTCAATCAATTTTGGTTGACTTTTCTCAAATTCTAGGTCGAAACCAAAAACAGAACCAACACCCAATTCGCTAGAAACATAGAGTTTACCGCCTTGCAGTTCTACAAAACGCTTGATGATTGATAGCCCCAATCCTGTACCTTCATAAAGGCGATCTTTATTACTAGCTACCCTTGTAAACGGCTCGAAAATCACTTGTAGTTGATCCTCCGTCATTCCAATTCCCGTATCCGTTACTTCAAAGCGAAGGACGACATTTTCGTCACTTTCAGAAATATTTTTTATGTGAAGCCCAACCATTCCCTTATCGGTGAATTTTATAGCATTTCCCGTAAGGTTAATCAGTATTTGGTTCAGTCGAAGATGGTCTCCAGCTAATTCCGTTGGTACATTATCCTCAACAGCTACTTCTAAACCAAGCCCCTTTGCATCCGTTTGTACCTGAAGCACATTCGTCAAATTGCTGATAATAGCCGTTAGGTCGAAATCCGCTTTTTCAAATACAATATCTTCATGCTGGCTTTTAGCAATGTCAAGGATATTATTTATAATTCCTAATAAATTCTCAGAAGATTGTCGTATAGAATTGATATAATTGTATTGCTCGTCGTTCAAATCCGTTTTGAGCAATAAATGGCTCATCCCAATAATTGCATTCATGGGCGTACGCATCTCATGACTAACATTCGCTAAGAATTTCTCCTTAAGTTTGGCAGAACGTTGTGCAATTTCCTTTTCCTCCCTAAGCATTTCTGCTTGCTTATGCTCTGTAATGTCTCGAATAATGCTGTGATAGCCAGTGAATTCGTCAGTGACAATCATGCTTGCTGTCACTAAGCAATTTCGAATACTTTTATCCTTCCTTACCAAGTCCATTTCAAAATCATGGACAAAAGAAGTTTCCTCCAATTCCTTTTGAAACCGTTGTTTAATCTCGCCATCTGGATACAGTGAAGAAGTTCCCATGGCGATTAGTTCCTCCTTGGAATAGCCGAACAAATCCAAAGTAGCCGTGTTAAAATCAACAAACTCTCCAGTTATTGTACTAATATAAATAGCATCTTTGGACTGATTGTAAATGATTTCATAGCGCTGCTTCCGCTTAATGATTTCATGCTCAGCAAGTTTTCGCTCTGTAATATCTTGAACAACACCCGCAAGACGCGAAACCTTTCCACCTTCTCTTTTGGTCACTCTAGCTAAAACCGAAACATATCGAATCGTTTCATCCTTGAGTAGAATACGCATGTCTTGCCCGATTTCCTTCGCTTTTTCCAAACGAGAAAACACATTCTTTAAGAGGTGCGTATCATCGGGGTGGACTAAGCTCAAAAAGTATTCATAGGAGAGATTCGTAGTATTGATGGCGGTACCTCCAAAAATTCGGAATACTTCATCAGAAACCTCTAAATGTCCTGAGTTTAAATCATAATCCCAGTGCCCAATGTGCGTAATTCGTTGAGCTTCTTCTAGTCTTTTTATAATCCGATTCCGTTCAATCGAATACTTTAGAGTCTTCGCCAGCAACTCAGGGTCATACTCACCTTTCACCAAATAATCTTGCGCACCAGCTTTGATGGCTCTAACCCCCAAATCCTTGTCGCTAGTACCTGTGAGCAAGATCACATTCTCTTCAGGGGAGCTATTGAGAAGATTCTCAAGGGTAATGAAACCACGACTATCCGGCAAATTCATATCAAGCAGAACAGCAGCAAAATTGCCTTCCTTTAAGGCTTCAATACCCTCTGCAAGTGTAACTCGGTGAACCATCTCGAATTGGAACAAACCAGATTCTTGGAGGTATATCTCCACTAACCGAGCATCACCAGGATTGTCCTCGATAACAAGTATTTTGTTATAAGAATTATGTCGTACTAATTCGTGCATTGATATTACTTCAGTTATATTCAGGAGGAAACAGCTTTAAACAATAACCTATATACTCCTGTAGGCTTTAACAATAATATTCAAGGAAATCCAAGCCTACTTAGTTGTTAAAGAAATATTCAACTAAAATAAAAGAATAAAATGACCATTTTATATATGCTCCTAATTAATTGGTAAAAATGGAGCAAAAACAAACTGAGCGTCTTGTTCTTTTACGACAAATAGGCATAAGAATTGTTCTGGCGCTTTATATACACGTTTAAACCCTTCGATTTTGGCCCCTTCTATTAGATTTTTGGCTACAAATTCTTCTAAAGTTGAAGCACTAAAAGACCATTCTTTCTCTTCTATGAGCAAAATGCCCATATTTACGGGTTGTTGATGAACAATAAAAATTGGATATTTTGATACACCCTCATTGATAATTGTGTTAGAGGCTTTTCTTAAGGCCTTGTCACAACGTCTAAGCACAACTTGCAATGCTTCTAATGTTTTTGCTTCTGTAGACATGTCCGTTTATTTGTAAACTGGAATCAGGAAAACCTGATTTAAAATCCTTGATTAATGAATTAAACATCAAAGCTACAAAATAAAAAAGCTGAATGTATCGAATTCTTATAAGTTATACGAGCACTACTCTAAAAGGTTCTATAAATTTTATCTTTTATGTAAAGAATTTTTTGACAAACTCAATTGAATTTTAGTTCTCTCTTTCTTATCCCTTGTTTTTCAAATGGTCAACGCGATAGAACTAAATTTTGGTTGTGAAAAAAAACTTAAAAATTATTGGCGTTATATGATGGCTTCTACTTATTTCCTCAACAAAAGCATGTAACGAACAAGCCCTTCTTAAACTTACTTGAATTATTTTCCGTTTTAAAGATGAAATCAAGCAATTGATGACAGGATAAAATAGGAAAGAAGCAGGACTCGGCGTATTTTTTTTGAAAGGGAAAATGCTAATCGGCTAATTAATGAACGTTTAACAGTCTATATTTTCACTAATGAATGCCGCTTGCTCCTAGTTCTTAGTGATATTTTGATTTTTTAAAATGGATTTTTAGTCTAATTGGCTTATTGTTTCTGCGCTGCTGCTTGAAAAGACATGGTGAGGAAAGGACATAAGACGAAGGACAAAGGACAAAGGACATAAGACAAAGGACGAAGGACAAAGGACATAAGACAAAGGACAAAGGACGAAGGACATAAGACAAAGGACAAAGGACGAAGGACATAAGACAAAGGACATAAGACGAAGGACTGTATAAGAGAGTAGTAGGGAGGTGGAGGGTTAACTGTTTGATTATTTTGTTGTTGTGGTGAATGTAATCACGAGTAGGAAGAATTACTAGGTAGATTTTGGAACGCTATTTCTCATTTTCTTAATCATCAAGCGTTCGTAAAGCCTAGGAAAAAAGCGTTTTACAAAAAAAGAAAGCTTGCCAATTCCTGTAATTAGCATCGGTTTTCGTTGGAGAGTAGCTTTGAAAATTAATTCTGCTATGTGTGCGGGGCTAGCACTTTTATAAGTACTCTTATCTTGAGTTTTTGCACGAATGGGCGTATCAATGAATCCTGGGCATACCACTAATACATGTACATCCTTCTCGGCAAGTTCCGTTCTTAGCGTTTCGAAAAAGCCAAGTAGCGCATGTTTACTAGCAGCATAAGCGGTTCTACCATACAGCGGTGCAAAACCCGCCACACTAGAAATGGCAATAAAATGCCCCTTATTCGCTACAATATCAGCATAAGCCTCCCTTGTAGCAAAAACGGCACCTCTAAAATTGACATCCATCACCTGCATGATTTCCTCATTGCTGTTGTCTTCAAAAAGTTTGATGTTAGTAATCCCTGCGTTATTGATTAAGACATCTATACCTCTCCCATTAGCCTTGATGGCTGAAAAAAAATCCTGTACGTTTTTTGCTGAAGTGATGTCACAAATTTGGGTGTAATGTTGGATACCTAATTGGGTTAATTCTTCAGATAAAGCAGTCAAACCTTCCCTATTGATATCGCATCCAACAATATAAGCACCTGCTTTCCCAAATCGATGACACAAAGCAGCCCCCAAGCCTCTAGCAGCTCCTGTAATAACGACGGTTTTGTTTTTAAATGGTTGCATATTGGACGAAGGACGAAGGACAAAGGACAAAGGACAAAGGACAAAGGACAAAGGACAAAGGACAAAGGA
>JAHDHB010000221.1:0-1102 GCA_020631545.1 Saprospiraceae bacterium
TGTAGCTCCAACAGGATTTTATAATCATTTCTCTATCAGAGGGATTACACAGAATGAAGATGGGCAAATCATCAATGGGATGAGAACGCGCCAATTCTACTTTTTACAACCTTTAACTAGTAATATTGAGCGAGTGGAGGTTTTGAAAGGCCCTGCTTCCGTTACTTTTTCGAGTGTAGATCCAGGAGGAAGCATCAATATGGTTACTAAAAAACCTCTAGAGATTAGTCGTAGGGAAGTTGGTTTAGGCGTTGGTAGCTTCGGTACTATTCGAGGCACGATGGACTTCACTGGCCCTCTAAACAAGGAAAAAACATTATTATATCGTGTTAATGCAGCCTATCAAGATGCAGGTTCTTTTAGGGATTTAATTGAAAATACTTCAATTTTAGTTTCTCCCTCACTTAGTTATGTTCCTAATGAAAAGACCGCCATTAATACGGAAGTTATTTATAGCGACATGAATGGGTATTTGGATAGAGGACAGCCTATATTTGGTGCAGTTGCAGGAAACGTCGATCTAAACAGTACGCCCATTAGTCAAAATCTGGGCGCATCCAATGACTTTTTCAAATCAAAAGAGCTGATATGGATGTCTAATATTTCCCACAAGTTTACCCCTAATATTAGCGTTAATGCTTCCTACATGAAGCAAAATTGGGTAGAAGATTTGGTAGAACATAGAACTACAAATGCGTTCGCAACTGATATATATGGGAATGCAGTACCTAGTCTTGTACAAATGAGATTGGTACAAAGACAACAGTTTTGGGGCACCGACAATGTAAATGCTTATTTCAATTACAATATTGAAGGAGAAAAATTCAGTAATAAGCTTCTAGTTGGTTATGATGCGCAGTTTTGGAACAAACGAAAAGGAAGTGGCCAAAATTCGGCTAGGGGATTTATTCTTGCCGATGGTACCGCTACTAGAAGTTTCGATCCTGCTAATGCTTCTGATTATCAAACTATTGAAGTCGACGGTTTGACGCTTCCTCGGCCCAATGTAAATTACTATAACTTGAATGAGCCGAGCTATACCATCCAGAATCTAAACGATTATGTGATGAATTCTCGCTTTGCTATTCCTTTTTTTCTTATC
>JAHDHB010000221.1:1112-4200 GCA_020631545.1 Saprospiraceae bacterium
AGCACTTACAACAACTCATGCTGCTTATATTCAAGATCAGATTAAGTTTGGAAAATTTTCTGCCTTGTTAAGCCTTCGTACAGAATGGTTTAAAGATATAACGAACTATAGGGAAGACAATGAATTATCTTTCAAGAATACAGCCTTGATACCTAGAATAGGATTAGGGTACGAACTAAACGAAAATGTAAATCTATATGCTACGTATCTTGAAGGATATCAGCCTCAATCCAATACAGTAGCTTTGATGCCTAGTACGGTTAATTATTTCTGGGCAAGCGAATCTGCTGCTCAATTTGACCCACTTATCAGTGATTTAATAGAGCTTGGTTTTAAAACGGAATTATTTAAGAAGCGATTTACTTGGACGGGGGCACTATATCAAATCAACCAGAAAAACATTTTGATGAGCGCCAATGATCCAGATAATCCAGATTTGCTGACGCAACGAGGTGCTGATCGTAGTCGTGGTTTTGAAACTGATCTAGCAGGTTACATTTTACCTAACTGGCAGATTAATGCTTCTTATAGTTTTGTAGATGCCAAAATCGTCTATGATGATGACGAGACTTTAATTGGTGAACGTAAAGAAAATACACCAAGGCATGGTGGTAATCTTTGGACACGATATAATCTTCCATCTATTGGCAAAGGTAATCGGATTGGCTTTGGACTAGGCATAAATGCACAGGGAAGTAGAATCCCTTGGTATACTAGAGCTTTTAAATTGCCTGCATTTGTCGTAGCTGATGCCGCTATTTATTATACAGCACCAGGCAATAAATTACAAGTGGCTCTGAATGTCAATAATGTGTTTGATCAAACTTACTGGAATGGAGCACAAACACTTACACGGCTATTCCCTGGCGAACCGAGAAACTTCATGTTGACCAGTACCTACAGATTTTAGTTAGCGTTTTTATATCATCCCGTTGGGTAAGTATTTTTTTACTCAACGGGAACTTTAATTCACTTCAAAACCAAATCTACCCTTTCCATGAGGTTGCGGATTTTACAATTGATAGCAAAACAAACCTTTCTTAATTTGTACAGAAGTGCTGGTACCAAGTGGCTTATCGGACTTTATAATGTGCTTTTAATAGTGGCCTTACTATCAGCCTACCTTACTATACTGGAGCAAAATCACACTGTAGAGTATTACAGTGAGGAGGTCCGCGAACGATGGGAAAAAAATCCCGACAAGCATCCGCATCGTATGGCGCATTACGGCTACGTCGCTTTCCGTCAAAAATATCCACTCAGCTTTTTCGATTATGGCATGGATAGCTACCTAGGAAATGCCGTTTTTCTTGAAGCACACCGCCAAAATACAATCAATTTCTCCGCCGCTAGTTTGTCCAATGGCCTATTGCGTTTTGGAGAATTATCCGCAGCATTAATTCTACAATTACTAGTCCCCTTATTGATTTTTTTCTGGGGATTTTCACTGATTGCGAGCGAGCGAGAAAAAGGAACGTTGCGATTATTACTAGCTCAAGGAACAAGTTGGTCCGAAGTAATTCTTGGTAGAACGCTTGGGTTGTTTTTTTTGTCCCTTAGCTTATTGCTGCCAATTATTTTGATTACCCTGTTATTCCTTATCTTCCATCCATTTACCTCACAAATAACGGATGTACTACTGAGTTTCGGTGTACTTTCACTCGGTTATCTAATTTATCTATTTATCATATCTCTGATCGCTGTTTGGGGGTCTGCGATGGCTAAAACTGCAAAAACTGCCCTAATTCGATTAATCGCTTGTTGGTTGTTTTTTACCCTCATCCTTCCTAAGCTAGCACAAGTAGCAGGACAAGTATCTTTTCCAACGCCATCTAGAATCGAATTTAATACCACCGTAGAAGAGGAATTGATCAAGCAGGGAGATAGCCACAATCCTGATGATCCCCACTACAAATCACTCAAAGATTCGCTCCTAAGAACTCATCAAGTAAGCTCAACTAAGGATTTGCCTTTTAACTATAGTGGTTTTATCATGCGAGAAGGAGAAAGATTAAGTACGGAAACTTTCCGACGGCATCAACTCCAATTAATGGAATCTTACGAAAAACAACAAAATATAATCAGGTGGACAGCCGCCCTCAATCCATACATAGCCATTAAGAACTTATCAATGGCCTTATCAGGCACTAATTTTCCTGTTTATAAGCATTTCCAAGCCCAAACGGAAGCCTACCGATACCATCTTGCCCAAACGATGAACGAGTTGCAAATCAACCATGTCAGCAATAAAATCAGCAGTTCTGCTGATAAAAAGGCGCAGCTCAGTCAACAGTATTGGAGGGATTTCCCAGATTTTCAATACCAGTTTCTACCTTTTAAACAAAAAATACAGGATGAACTATTGTCGCTATTGTCTTTACTCTTGTGGTTGACAGGGCTGATTTTTTTAGCGTTCTTTTCTACCAACAACTTAAAAGCCTTTTAAAATGACCCAGTTATTAATTAAAGATTTTCTACGTTCTAAGGGAGCGTTGATGGGGCTTTTGTTGCTAATTATCATAGGATTAGTCAGCCTCCACATCGGTAAAATTTTCTTGGAGCAACAGACAAAAACCATAGAAAAAACAGCTAAGGCTCAACAGGAAAAGATCAGTCGTAATCTAGAATATCATGCAGATGGACATATCGGATTATTACTGTATTACATACAATTTGGGCTAGCCAATGAAACACCTCCTCTAGTGGGCCTTTCCATAGGAAATCGGGACATTTATCCTGCCGCTCACCTTGTCAATATTCGAAATCTGGAAGAACAAAAACATTCCAGTAAATTGATAAATCCTATGTATCAAATGCTGGGTTATATGGATTTTAGTTTCGTTTTGATCTATCTTTTACCACTAATCATTATTGCATTTTGCTTTAATTTACTTTCAGAAGAAAAAGAGGGAGGAACTTGGAAATTAGTCCTTAGTCAATCAGAAAATCCTATGCAAGTCATTAGAGTAAAACTATTTATTCGTCTTGCAAGCATTTTACTTGTATTATTCTCCCTACTTATGATGGGGAAGTTTTACCTAAATATTCCTTTTGACACGGCTTTCCTTGCCTACTCCTTAGTGTGCAT
>JAHDHB010000221.1:4210-9931 GCA_020631545.1 Saprospiraceae bacterium
ACCTGTTTTTCTGGTTTTCCCGAGCATGGTTTATCATTAGCTTAGACCGTTCCTCAAATTATAATGTGTTGCTATTCCTAACCATATGGACATTGCTTATTATTGTAATACCAGCTTCCATCAATGCATATGTAGCTCATAAATATCCGATTCCTGAGGCTTTTGCAACGGTAATTGAAAGTAGAGACGGCTACCACAACAAATGGGATCTTCCCAAAGAACCAACAATTCAAAAATTTAAAGAACGTTATCCTCAGTTTAGTCAGTACGAACATCCTGAAGGTAAGCCATTTGGTTGGCTTTGGTATTATGCCATGCAGCACATGGGAGATGAGGAAGCGGCAAAAGATGCTGCTGCTATGAAAGATAAGCTACGTGAACGAGATAAAACTAGTCGTACTTTGGGGTATCTCTTTCCAAGTATCCATACTCAATTTTCTCTCAATTCCCTTAGTCGTTCAGATATGAGTAACTACCTCAATTTCATCCATCAATTGGAGCTTTTTTACGAAGAAAAACGCTTATACTTTTATCCAAAAATTTTCGAGAATGTCCCTGTTTCAACGGAAGATTGGGAAGATTTTACGCTTCAATATACTCAGGATACTAGAACAGTAAATTGGTTGTTTTCCCTACTGCCGTTACTGATTTTGAGTCTTTTAATGCTCTTAGGGGCAAGAAGACCTAAGCAAATAAGCATTTAAGCTGATAAAGTAGTAGGGGCGTCTGTAGCCCAATTTATTTTTTAATCCTTAGATACCAAAAAATATGATGCCAACGACTTGTTCCTATGCAAATGCTGCCATTAGTGATAATGACAAAGTTTTGTAGGACATTCATTTAAAATCTAAAAATATTGCGATTTATCAACGCGGTATTAGAGTTTTAAGCAAGGAACTGAACAATTTTAATGCTTTACGAGCAGTAGGGAACAAAAAAATCATGATGGACAAGCAGCAAATGTAGCAAGTAGGTACAGGAGATGTAGTCATTTTGAAAGGCGCTTTATATCCTGAGGCAAGTCCTATTCTACATCGAAATCATACCATTGAAAAGCATGTATAGCGACGACTTTTGTTGAGAATCAATACGAACGAATTCTTAAAATTTCAATAATATGATACCTCTTGACTTTGAAGATTGGAAAAATTGTATGGCCAATAATTGTAAAATCAATCTTACCAAGAAATTTGCAGTACAGCGTCTAGCAGTTTATCAGGATAGACAAAACCCTGAGACACAAAAGTTCATTTCACTTTATGGTGAGCAACATCTTATTAATATTATCCAATGGTTTCAACGAATATGAAAGCAACAAAAAAAATACCAGTAACAGTACTAAGCGGTTTCCTTGGAGCAGGGAAAACGACCCTACTTAACCATGTTTTGCACAACAAAGAAGGTTTAAAAGTAGCGGTCATAGTCAATGACATGAGTGAGGTAAATGTAGACGCAGAATTGGTAAAAAATGAGAATACCCTTTCTCGCACCGAAGAGAAATTAGTGGAAATGAGCAATGGCTGCATTTGCTGTACCCTTAGGGAAGATTTGATGATCGAAGTGGAGCGATTAGCCAAAGAAAATCGATTTGACTATCTCCTTATCGAAAGTACGGGCATTAGTGAACCCATTCCCGTCGCACAAACCTTTTCTTTCGTAGATGAGGAAAAAGGAATCGACTTATCCCGTTTCAGTTACGTTGATACCATGGTAACCGTGGTGGACGCCCTTAATTTCTTCAAGGATTTTGGTAGTCCAGAAACCCTAATGGATAGAGACCTTACAGATATAGAGGGGGACTACCGCGCCATTGTTAATTTATTGACGGATCAGGTTGAATTCGCCAATGTTATTCTCCTAAACAAAACGGACTTAGTCTCAACAGAACATCTTGGCATCTTAAAAGCAGCTATTCATAAACTGAATCCCTCTGCCGAGCTTATTGAATCTACTTTTAGTAAAATCAATCCAAACAAAATACTGAATACAGGGCTTTTTGATTTCGAAAAAGCAGAGCAAAGTGCAGGTTGGATTGAAGAACTTAACAAAGAGGAGCATACCCCCGAAACAGAAGAATATGGTATAGGTTCTTTTGTTTATCGAAGTACAAAACCTTTTAATCCTCAACGCTTTTGGAATTATGTACACCATCAATTCCCTGGTACTATTTTTCGAAGTAAAGGCTTGTTCTGGATCGTTTCTAGACCTGAACAGGCCTTGACTTGGAGCCAAGCTGGAGGATCTTTGAGAGCAGATAGCGCAGGAGTTTGGTGGAGTAGTATGCCTTACGAAAAGCGAATGGAGTACTATTCATTTCAGAAAGCTCAAGAAGAAATCGAAGAAGACTGGGACAGTAAATTCGGCGACCGAAAGAATGAAATCGTTTTCATTGGGCAAGATATGGAAGAAGCGCTTATCAGGTCAGAACTAGATGCTTGCCTCGCAACGGAGGAAGAATTAGCTACTCAAAAATGGAAGCAGGGCTATAATGATGAATGGCCAATTCCAAGGGCATATGCATTGCAAGAAGAAAACTGAATACCATCGTTGTACATGTGATAGTGCTAACTAAATAGTGGCATTATTGCATGTACCCTTCTTTGGGAATAAGTTTTTAAAAATATTTAATATAGAGTCAACTCCAAAAATGCTTCACTCGTTTTATGGCTCGATGGGAAATCTTAACAGCGGCTCTGCCGCGATGTTATACATGTATTTTAGGTGGTTTATTATTTTTGGTAAAATGGGTGAGTACCCTAAAGGAGGCGTAGCCTCAACTATAGTCGTCCGTGGTTGTTGTCGGGAGTAGAAATTAGAGCTCCTAAGAGACTTTCACAAGTCTTTTAGGAAAGCGTCTAGTATTTGCTAAAGAAGACGAGAACTTTCGATGTGCTATAGCAAGGGGGAAAACCCATTATTCATATTAAAGTCAAGTGGAGACAAACAAATATTTCACTTGACTTTAATATGGTGTCGATACCATTTGCGAGACTACTCAAAAAATGCAAAATCCTTTAAATCTTATATCGTATTTTGAAGAGAGACAATGATTTAGTTTAATGAGGTGCTACTTGTGATTATATCTTATCTCAATAAAAGCTAAAATGGCATCGATTTCATCATCTTGTAAGTCAGGGAATGACTCCATTTGAGTTGGCTTAAATTCGTTCCATAAAGCTTTAGCGCGGGGATGTCCTTTTTCAATAAGCGCTTTCGAATTTCGAATCATATTGTACAAATCTTCCTTGGGAAACTCATCCCATCGTTGTACAACACCACCAAGAGGAGGACCAGTCAATTTTGATTTCATATTCTTATTGTGACAAGAAGCACAATTTTTTATGAAAAGTTTTTTGCCTATTCGATATTGTTCTACTTCTTCTCCAGATAGATTAGGAAAATTAGAAACAGTGCCGCAAGAAATAGGCTGTTCGACCTTTTCTGGACTATTATCGGTAAGAACCATAGCAGCGAGGATAATCCAAGCCACAATAAGTAAAAAGGCCAATAGAGAAACAGAAAGAAAGGGGTTTTTCATGTTTTATTGATTTTAAAATTAGTAACAAGTTTACTTTAATATAAGTAAATAGGGATTTCACCGCAATAGATAGTAGTGTTAAAAACTTGTTAAGAATTAGTCTAAATAAGGAGGCGGCTGTTAGCGGACAACTTCAAGTTTTTCGCTAACTACTAACGTTTAAATTAAAAGGCCGTCTATAGGAAAAGCAGGAGCGCCATCAGTCTAAATAAGCGGGGCAACCTGTGAAGTTTGCGGGAAGCCTAAGCGTGTAGGGTAACTTGAGAGGTTTAGATAAGAGTTACTAGGAAAAACTTGGTTCTTGAAAAAAGTTCACGATGTTTTTTAGAAAGCTCAAGCGTATGGGATCTTTTAGTAAGTTAGACCTCCTCCGCTCTGCGAGCACCTCCTCCAAAGGAGGACAACACACCTATTCTTCTATTTAAAAGGAGAAGAGATACCAAAGGTAAGTAATTTAGGTATTCAGAGAGCCTTGTCCCTGAGACCTCACTCCTGTTTTCAAGCGTAGTGATCAAAATTCATAGAATATTAGGAAGATGCTATATAGAAGAGCTACACTCTAACCTTCAACGAAGTTGAAATCCCGATAGCTATAGCTATCGCGGATTGTCCTATGTCTTTTGTCAACCAGTCTTTTCAAGCAAAGCGAAGAAAACCCTTTACATCCAAAACCACCAATAAAAACCAGCAAAAACCAAGGCTCCAAAAACATAACCTCCAAGTACATCCACAGGGAAATGTTTTTTCAAAAACACGCGAGAAAGCCCGACCACAAGGATGACGGATAAAAACAACAACTGAAAACCAAGCATTTCGGAATGCGCTGCTAGTGTCAAGTATACAACAGCAATGCGAGAAGAGTGTAGACTAGGAAAGCTGCCGGCATCAATTTTCTCCAGCGCATTTCCATATTTTTGGCCTGTAGGACGAGGCTTATGAAAGAATAATTTAATGAGTGAACCCAGTACTTCGTTTACGGCTAAAGCAAGTAAAAGAACGAGGTATACTTTGCCTGGGCGCAAAAAACAGCATGGCACAAAAAGAAGAATGAGCGGATTGGCCAAGGACGTTAAATCCCGCATCCATTCCCTCAGTTTATACGCCCAAAATGATTCTCCTTCCTTCATGAAAGTTACTTACGTTAGAAATTTTTTATCAAATCAACTATGAACTCGTTTTACATGCCTCCAGTTATTGACAAAGAAGTCATAACCCGATTGTAAAGTCAAGTAAAGGGTTACAGCGAGGGCGGCATAAAGCAGCCACCAAAGCCCATCAAAAAAGTACTCAGGGTAGTGCCGATGAACCATGAAAAAAAGATAGGCAAGGCCAATGGTTGACATCTGCATAACGGTTTTTACCTTTCCACTTTGCACCGCAGCAACGACCGTTCCTTTCTCCAAAAAGATAAAACGGTAAATGGTAACGACAATTTCTCGTAGAAAAATAGGCACAACCCACCAAAAAGAGAAGGTGCCGAGGTAGGCAAAAGCAGAGAATGTCCCGATCACATAGACTTTGTCAGCAACGGGATCAAGGATTTTCCCTAGCTTCGTTACTAGGTTATATTTACGAGCATACCAACCGTCAAACCAGTCGGATAAAATGGCGAAAAGTCCTACCAAACCTGCTAGTACTTGTATCCAAAAACCACCATAGATGACCATAAATGGTGCTATAATAGAAAGGACTATGCGTAAGGCGGATAGGGCGTTAGGTACGTTCATGTAGCATCTTTACTAGGTTAGACGAACAATTCCCGCAAAGATACAATTTAATATGCAATAGGGAAGGGGATTGGAGGGAGGAGAATGGAGAATAGAGGGTTTTTTATCGTTTTGGCTATTATTTTTACTTTGTAAAGTCTTGGTAGTTTTGTTTTTATGTGAAATGAAATATTTAGCATAATTCTCCCTCAAACGTCAGTTCTCCTTTTATCCTAACGTGGCGAAGCCACTACCATGTAGAGGGAAGAGGGTATTCCGCGATAGCTATCGGGAGTAGAATCCGCGATAACTATCGGGATTACCGTTATCCCGACTTGATTTTTCGAAGAAAAATCGACAGATTAAAGACGGTCAATCCTTCTACGCTCTACTTTCTACTCCCGATAGCTATCGCGGACTAGATGAAGCACTAAAATTGAGCGAAATCAAAAAACGGTTTTAATATCCTGCCATTTT
>JAHDHB010000222.1 GCA_020631545.1 Saprospiraceae bacterium
AGTAAGGGCAAATTCTTCCAATCAAGTGTAAACTTTATTTTTTAACAACCCCTAAATGCCTATTCCGTTTTCAGAAGGCTTAATCGTTACATCGGTTTCATCCTCACCGAAAGGGCGTTTACCAATTAAACGTTCTACATCAGATTTAAGCAAGACTTCCTTCTCTAGCAACTCATTCGCTAAGATTTCTAGTTCATTGCGATGCTTGTTCAAGAGTTCTTTTGCTCGAACATATTGACCTTCAATCAAATCACGAACCTCCTTGTCAATCATATTGGCTGTGGTATCCGAATAAGGCTTGTTGAACTGGTAGCCGTCTTGCTTGTCATAGAAAGACACTTGACCTACAGACGTATTCATACCATATATAGAAACCATGGCATAGGCCATTTTAGTTACCCTTTCCAAATCGGATAAAGCACCTGTCGTGATTTTACCAAAAATGATTTCTTCCGCAGCACGACCGCCAAGGATAGAGCACATTTCATCAACCAACTGCTCAGTACGGTATAAATATTGCTCTTTAGGCAAATACTGAGCATAGCCCAAGGCCGCCAAACCACGAGGTACAATCGTTACCTTGACTAAAGGATGGGCATGTTTTAGGAACCAACCTGAAACCGCATGACCTGCTTCGTGATAAGCAATAATTTTCTTCTCTTTCGGAGAAATCAATTTATTTTTCTTCTCTAAACCGCCAATGACGCGATCCAAAGCATAGTTAAAGTCTTCCATTTCAATCGCTGGCTTGTCTCTACGAGCCGCTACAAGTGCTGCTTCATTACAAACATTGGCGATGTCTGCCCCAGCGAAACCAGGTGTTTGCTCTGCTAAGACTTCGGCATCAATATCTGGCCCCGTTTTCAAAGGTTCTAAGTGTACGCGGAAAATTTCCACACGTCCTCTAAGATCCGGTTTGTCTATGCCAATTTGACGGTCAAAACGCCCTGGACGCAGCAGCGCTTGATCCAAAACATCAGGTCGGTTGGTTGCCGCCATCAAAATAACGCCTTTCTCTGTACTAAAACCATCCATCTCTACGAGGAGTTGATTTAGCGTATTTTCACGTTCATCATTCCCTTGTAAAGAATTTCTTCCTCTAGCTCGGCCTATGGCGTCAATTTCATCAATAAAAATAATACAAGGCGCTTTTTCTCTTGCCTGCTTGAATAAATCACGTACTCTTGAGGCACCGACACCAACAAACATCTCTACGAAATCAGAACCAGAAATCGAGAAGAAAGGTGCTCCTGCTTCCCCTGCAACCGCTTTGGCCAATAAAGTTTTTCCAGTACCTGGAGGGCCTACAAGTAAGACACCCTTAGGGATTTTACCACCTAAAGCGGTATATTTTTTCGGATGTTTAAGAAAATCAACCACTTCCATGACTTCTTCCTTCGCTTCATCCAATCCTGCTACATCTTTAAAAGTAACAGTTACTTTTTGGTCACGGTCAAATAAGGTGGCTTTGGATTTTCCAATGTTGAAAATTTGTCCGCCAGGGCCTGCACCTCCTGCACCTACACGGCGCATGATGAAAATCCAGATGGCTACAATGATAAGAATTGGTAAAATCCAGCCTAGAGCTTCTCCTAACCAGTTGTGTTGTGTATCATAAGCTGGGTAGATTTTTTCCGCCTCGGGCAGATCTTTCTGCATAAGATCCAAGCGATTTACAAAGACCTCTACTTCTCCAATGTTGTACTTGAAGTGAGGGCCTTTGTTGGGATAACCTAAAGGCGTATCCGCTACTTCCTTGTATTTCTCCTTAGAAAGTTTATCTTTTTTGATGGTAATAAAAGCCGTTTGCTTGTTGAGAATCAACAGCTTTTCAACATCCTTTTGCTGAACAGTAGATTGGAATTCGCTCCAGTCCATGTCTTTCACTCCCGAATTGAGGCTCATAAGCTGAACCCCTAAAATGACAAGGAGTATAACGCCATAAATCCAATAATAATTGAATTTTGGCTGCTTAGATTTGTCCTGCTGATCTCTATTATTATCGTTGTCCATTGATCAAATTTGTTTTCAATGTGGTTTTGTAATGGGAAAATTAGCGTTACTGCTACAAAATACGACACTTCTTTCTACGCCAATACTTTTTTCTTAGGATTCAAAAGACGTCAATTCTGCGTCACTCCATAAGTTCTCCAATTTATAAAAATCCCGCGTTTCTTTATGAAAAATATGTACTACCGTATCAAAATAATCGATTAAAACCCAATTTGCGTTCTTTCTGCCTTCCATATGGAAAGGCACAAGCCCTGTTTCCTTCTTGATTCGACCTATGATATGGTCAGCAATAGCATTGACTTGAGTATGAGACTCGCCATGACAAATAATAAAAAAATCGGTAGAAGCTTCTTCCAATGCTTTAAGATTCAATTGGATAATATCTTTACCTTTGAGATCAAGAATGCCGTCGATGATAAGCTTGTTCAAATCTTCGGTGCTAATATCTTGACGCATGGAAGTTTTGTTCGCTACAGTCAAATTTTTTAGTGTTGAAATTAGAAGCTAAACGAATAGCCTATGGTTTCTTGGAGAAAAAAGACTAAGAAATAGTTTCTAACTTTATGTTAAATAATGAGACAATTCGGGTAATTAAGTGCATTAAGCCAAGATTTACAAATTTTTAGCAATAATTGACTTGGCGTTATGAAAACCGAGGATTGTCCAAGAATTTCTACAATTTACAAAAATAGCAAATAAATGCAGATAAAGACTTATAACACGCTTTTTATAGGAAAGGTTCTTTTGGACTTTCCTACTTTGCCTTCTACCAACACTCATGCAATTGATCTTCTAGCAAAAAGTACTCCAATGGAAGGGACTGTCATTTCCACGCCACATCAAGCCGCTGGGAAAGGACAATATGGCAGTTCATGGGAAAGCGAGGCAGGAAAAAATATTACCTTAAGCATTATCCTATATCCTACTTTTCTCGCTGTTCGACATCAATTTATGCTCAATAAAGCCATTTCCCTTGGTGTTTTTGATGTGCTAAGTCATTATTTGCCTGCTGATCGTATTTCCGTCAAATGGCCAAATGATTTGTATGTCGATGACCATAAAATTGGAGGTATTTTAATTCAAAATAGTCTAAAAGGTTCAAAAATAAATAGTAGTGTAGTCGGTATTGGTTTGAATATCAATCAGATAAATTTTTTGAGTGATGCACCAAACCCCACTTCATTTACGTTAATTACTGGACAAAGTTACCCTGTAGAGGATCTTTGTCTTCATTTATGTAAAACCATCGAGCTACGTTATCTCCAATTGAGAAATAAAAAATGGGAATCTCTAGATACGGATTACTTATACTCACTTTATCGCCTAGGAGAATATGCTGAATTTCAAGAGGCTAATGCTGTGAAATTCCAAGGCAAAATTTGTGGCGTAGCAGAAGATGGAAAATTGGAAGTCGAGCATAAAAACACAGGGAAACTAAAGCATTATTACTTTAAAGAAATTAAATTTGTTCTTGAGTAGTTTGAGGTGTAAAAAGTGTTTAGCTTATATGCCTTAAAATTAAGGTCGAAGACCTCCTTATAAGCCTTTTGCGTCTAGATAGGTCACGTCATGCTTATACCTTCTTATGAGCCTTATATGGTTAAATATCGCCAAAATTGTATTTTTTTTATCCAAAAATCCTAGAAACTTATGCCCATTATCATTGTTTCACAAACTTTAAAACAAGATTAAGATTAGGACAATGAATAAAATAAATCCCTGAAGGTAAAGCCGTAACATCCATCTTCACTAAACCTTGGCGTACTTCAACATTTCGTCTAACAAACAAGCGGCCAGCAAGGTCATAAATAGAGAGTTCAAGATTGTTTACTTCAGAAGGAAACGAAGAGATTTGTAAAAAGTTTGCAGTAGGGGAGGGCGAGAGTAAGAGGGAATGACTAAGTGAAAAATCAAAAGTAGTGTTGGGCAAAGGCGATCTTTTTGCTAGAAAAATATCATAGAATCCATTAGGAACCAAGGAGATATTGCCAAAGTTAATGTTTTGTTCAAAATGCCCAACCACCGCAAGACCTCCATCAGTCGTAAGCGATACGTCCTGCACAAATTCGTAGCCTGAGCCTCCTAGGCCTTCTAGGTCATTCAACTGCCCATTACTATCAAAATAAGCTAAATAGCCGTTAAAAAAGGCATCATCAGTGCTCAACGTCATGTTCTCAAAAACAGTTTCGGTTTGGAAGTAGCCTCCAATAACGATTTTTCCTCCATTTTCACTAATAGTTTCTGCTTTGTCAAGATTTGTAGCACCAAAAGACTTGGCCCAAAGCACGGAACCACCAGTGTTATACTTGGCTAGAAAAATGTTATCATTTAGCCCTAGCGTCATCAACTCAAAGCCATCAAAATCAAGGATGCCATTATAATGACCTGTCAAATAAGTAGCACCATCAGGAGCTACCGCAACCGCTGTCATGTTGGCATCAAACACCCCTCCTGCTTGCCGTAGCCATTCTTCATCGCCATTTGCATTATATTTGAGTAAAAAAGCATCAAAATCATCCGTTAGCGTCGCAATATTCGTTTCTGCAAAGTCAATGACTCCACGGAAATTGCCACCGACGTAGACATTTCCAAAATCATCTACCCCTAGCCCTGCCGCTTTTACTTGTCCCGTCGTCCCTGTGTTTCGAGCCCAAATTAAATCACCATTGTTCGATAGTTTTATCACAAAAACGCTAGGCGAACTACTAGGAATCAGTACCGTATCTTCTACGTATAGGGAGGTCTCAAAATACCCTGTGAGATAAACATTGCCGCTAGCATCAATTTTTACATCTTCGACTTCTTTGACGCCATCGCCTTCTATATTTTTTACCCAAAGAATTTCTCCTAGGCTATTGTATTTTGCTAGAAATAGGGCGCTCAAAGAACCTTGATTTGGACTAGTCGAAATATCCTGAAAATCAGCTTCTTCCCAGTATTTACCACTGGTAAAGACATTATCATTAGCATCGATGGCAATTTGGCCTGCTTGGTCGGCAGAGGTACTTCCTGCTCTTGTTGCCCAAGTCGTATTGCCTTCCGAATCCGTTTTTATCAACACGACATCCTTGCTGCCTCTAGATTCAAAAGTGCTGTCATTGATAGTGATAGGCGTTTCGAAGATCCCGTAAGTCCAGCAGGTTCCTTGTTCATTTATAGCGACACTTATACCTGATTCTCCGCCATTTCCACCAAAGTTTTTGGCCCAATCCCAGGTTTGGGCGCTTATGCATTGCGGTAGCCATAAGAAAAACAAAATGCGAAAGGAATTGTGAATCATAGGTCGAAGACTTTTGGTAATAGTTTAACGAAAATGGGGCTGTTTTATTTTCTCTTTCCAAAACAACCTAATTATTAGAACTTTTTTTGACAAAAAGCGTTACCTTTGTACTCCTTTTAGGCATTTAGATACAATCTAAATAAAAATAGTACATGAAGAATCGTATTTACTTAGATAATAACGCCACTACACCTACAGATCCAAGGGTAGTGGAAACTATGGTTCCATATTTCTTTGAGAAGCATGGAAACGCGGCAAGCCGTAGCCATCCTTACGGTTGGGAAGCGGAAGAAGCTGTAGATTATGCTCGGGAAAACATTGCAAAGTTGATCAATGCAAATCCTAAAGAAATCATCTTTACTTCTGGTGCAACGGAGGGCGACAACCTAGCACTTAAAGGTGTTTTTGAGATGTATTCTCGCAAAGGTAATCATATCATTACCGCTACAACAGAGCATAAAGCTGTGTTAGATACTTGTAAGAAGATTGAAAAAATGGGTGGCGAAGTCACTTATTTGGAGGTAGATGACAAGGGCTTAATCAACCTAGATGAGCTTCGCGCTGCGATTAAAGATAATACGATTTTGGTTTCTATCATGTATGCGAACAATGAAACGGGCGTGATACAACCGATGAAGGAAATTAGTAAAATTTGTGCAGAGAAAGGGGTGCTTTTCTTCAGTGATGCTACGCAGGCTGTAGGAAAAATTCCTGTTGATGTCGTAGATTTAGGGATTCATATTATGGCTTTTACCTCTCATAAAATGTATGGACCTAAGGGAATTGGTGCATTATATGTCCGCCGTAAGCGTCCTCGTGTGAAAGTCACTGCACAAATAGATGGTGGTGGCCACGAAAGAGGCATGCGTTCTGGTACGTTGAATGTTCCAGCTATCGTTGGTTTTGGTAAAGCTGCGGAGATTGCTCGTCTAGACATGGAAGAGGATACCAAGCGCATCATGGCGCTTCGCGATAAGCTGGAAAATGGTTTGATGCAGATGGAGGAGACGTATATCAATGGAACAACGGATTCTAGAATGCCGCATGTGACGAATATTTCCTTCAAGCATGTGGAAGGAGAAGGCTTGATGATGACCTTCAATCAAACGATTGCGGTTTCTTCGGGGTCTGCTTGTACTTCTGCTTCTTTGGAGCCTTCTTATGTCTTGAAAGCCTTAGGCTTAGGTGATGATTTGGCGCATAGTTCTATTCGTTTTAGCCTTGGTCGCTTTACGACAGAAGAAGAGGTTGACCGTACGGTAGAGATGTTGACCAAAGGTGTTCAGCACATGCGTGATTTGAGCCCTATTTGGGAGATGTACAAGGAAGGTGTTGATTTGGATTCTGTTGAATGGACAGAGCATTAGAAGGGAGTTTTAGAGAGTAGAAGGTAGAGCGTATAGGGACTTTTTGATTTTTGAATAGAATCAAAATCGTTCTAACGATAAAATCTCTATACGCTCTACTTTCTACTATAAAGCAGCAGTTTTGCTGCGTTGGGGGAAATTGTTTTCCTTAATTTAGATTGATTCAAAATAAGTCTTGCGCAAGTGAGAAATATTGATTATTTTGGAAAGGGTTTTTGCCCTACCTTAATATAAAACCAATAATTATGGCATATTCTGATAAAGTTTTAGAACACTTTAAGCATCCTAAAAACGTGGGAACTCTTGACAAGAGTCAAAAAAATGTAGGAACGGGTTTAGTAGGAGCACCGGAATGCGGTGATGTTATGCGCCTTCAAATCGAGGTGGATGAGGCTTCTAATGTCATTAAAGATGCAAAATTTAAGACCTTCGGTTGTGGTTCTGCCATTGCTTCTTCTTCTTTAGCTACGGAGTGGTTGAAGGGAAAAACGATTGACCAAGCGATGTCTATTGATAATATGGACATTGTAGAGGAATTGGCTTTGCCTCCTGTAAAAATTCACTGTTCTGTTTTGGCGGAAGATGCGATTAAAAGCGCTATCAAAGACTACCAAGAGAAGAATGGTTTGGAGGTGACAGCTACAGTTGGGCATCATTAAGGAGAGCTACTTTATAGCTCCAAAAAATCGAATTCTTAATTAATAATTGAGTTTACTTCGAAAAATGCGTCTTCTTTAAAATGTATGATTTTCGATGTAAGATGTATGAAAATGCAGTGCGTAGTTTTTTATTTGCTAGCAAATAAAAGATCATACATCGTAAATCTTATATCCTATTTTAAAGGATAGCTTTTTCGGGATGGCCTCATAATTGTTTTCAGTATGTTATTTGTAGCCGATACTGCGAAAGAAAAAATAGTTGAAATCAAGGAAAGCGGAAGCGTAGGGCAAGATTATTTTGTTCGTGTTTCAGTGACGAGTGGCGGCTGTTCGGGTTTATCCTATAAAATGGATTTTGACAACGAATCGCAACCCAATGACCAAATCTTTGAAGATAATGGGGTCAAAGTCGTTACAGATTTAAAAAGTTTCCTTTATCTTTGCAACTCTACCTTAGAGTTCTCTGGTGGTTTAAATGGTAATGGTTTTCACTTTACAAACCCAAATGCTGCTCGTACTTGTGGTTGTGGTGAAAGTTTTGCCATCTAATTTATGTATCTAATTGTTCATGCTCTATTTCTTGTAAATTGAGTTTTGATTTCCCTATACGTTAGATTTTTTGATAAAAAAAAAGACCCTGTTCCGCTTTATTGTGGAACGGGGTCTTTTGAGTTAAAGATACTTTTGACGGCATTCAATCCAATGCGATTTCTTTCGAAACGTTTGATATTGCTAACCTAGAAATGATTCCTCTTCTTTTTCAAACGGGATATTTAACGATAAAGGAAGAAGACGATGTCGGCTTTTTCACTTTAGGCTATCCAAATAAGGAAGTAAAAGATAGTATGTTGCAGTACCTCAGTCCAGCATTCTGTCATGAAGAAAGCAATTTAAGTAGAAAGAAATACGAAGTATGATTTACCCTACTACATCGTATTTCTTAAATCATACCCTTACATCATACGTATTTCATCCCTCCCTAGGAATTTGCTTCAACGTTTCAAGCAGAAAGCCCCAAAATTTCTGAACAGAACTAATTTGTACTTTCTCATCTGGAGAGTGGGCGCCGTGGATATTCGGACCAAAGGAAATCATTTCCATTTCGGGGTAAAAAGTGCCTAAAATACCACATTCTAATCCAGCATGACAAGCATTTACATCTGCTTGACTGCCAAACTGTTCTTGATACAAACCACTCATCAATTTTACGATACTCGAAGAAGGTTTTGGTGTCCAACCAGGATAATCACCGTCAAGTTTGACCGATGCCCCCATTAATTCAAAAGTACTTAGAATAGCGTTGGCCTCGTCCATTTTTTCACTATCGACAGAGCTTCTAGTCAAGCACAAGATTTCGTATTTCCCGTTTTCGAGGTGTACGCGGGCAAGGTTATTAGAGGTTTGTACGAGATCCTCAATGTCTGGACTCATGCGGTAGATGCCATTCGGACAAGCGTAAATGCTTCTTAATAATTGATGTTGGAAACGAGCATCTAAAATCGTATCTACCGACGCGTGTGCTTCGACAAATAGTTGTAAATCAGGATCGGTACTAGCATATTCTGCTTGGATGATATCATGATATTCGGTAGCGAAGGCATGAAAAGTAGCTTCTTGTTCTGGAGCAACCGTGATGACGGCAAAGGATTCTCTAGGAATCGCATTTCGCAGACTGCCACCGTCTATTTTGTGAATGCCTAAGTCCACTTTGGAACTGAGATTAAATAGGAAACGGTTCATCAATTTATTCGCATTCCCCCTTCCCTTATGGATATCCATTCCTGAATGGCCTCCTGTTAATCCTTTGATTTTTACTAGGAAAGTGAGGGAATCACTAGGCGGTTTGTTGGTGTCGTAATTTCCTGTAGAGGTGATATCAATGCCGCCAGCACAGCCAATCGTCAATTCTCGATCATCCTCCGTGTCTAGGTTCAACATGATTTTGGCATCCAGTAGCCCGCCTTTGAGTCCCATAGCGCCTGTCATTCCCGTTTCTTCATCAATCGTAAAGAGCGCCTCAATAGGAGGGTGAGCGATGGTTTTCGATTCTAGAATAGCCATAATAGTCGCCACTCCTAGGCCATTATCTGCTCCAAGCGTCGTTCCCTTAGCCTTCACCCAATCGCCATCAACAAACATCTCAATGCCTTGTTTGTCAAAGTCGAAGACGGTATCGGCATTTTTTTGATGCACCATATCCAAGTGGCTTTGCAAGGCGACGGTGACTCGATCTTCCATACCTTTGCTAGCCGGTTTCTTGATGATGACGTTGCCTACTTCATCCACAAACGTCTCCAAGCCCAATCGTTCGCCAAAGGAACGAGCAAAAGCAATAACGCGTTCCTCTTTTTTCGAAGGCCGAGGAACGGTATTTAAATCAGCAAAATTTTTCCAAATTTCTTGTGGTTGTAGTTGACGAACATCGTTGGACATGACTCTTATTTTTTAAGTAAACTTTCCGCAAAGATAACATTTACTTGGGGGAATTTTAGGGGGAATGTTTTGGATT
>JAHDHB010000223.1 GCA_020631545.1 Saprospiraceae bacterium
TTTCTCTCCTATTGTTTTTCTTCTTTTTTATAAATAGTGCTTCAAGTTTTAGTGAATCGTATTTATGGGATGGAGGACAATGGTTAGTTGTTGTAACCAAAAATGGCCAAAGCTTTAACTTTTCGCTACCAGATCAATATGTAAATCAAAATGGAACACTAAATCTACCAATATCTGTAACTATAAAAAAAGACAATTCTATAATCTATACTATTCAAAGCAAAAACACTAGACTAGATTTATCAAATGTGTTTTTGGAAAAAGGAACGACGTATAAAATAACGGCTATTATTGGAGACTACTATGAGGTTAAAAAAGTTGTTTGGTAAAAAAACATTCCTTCTCCTACCTATCTAGAACGATTTTCTATTTTTTCTTTAAGCCATTTGTATTCTATAATTTCAGTTTGAAAAAATTCTAATTCTTTCAAAAGTTGAGCCTTATTTATAGAAATATTCCAATGGGAATCAGCAAGATTACGCAGTAATTTTATAAAATTCATGTTTTTTTCATAATCTTCTTGGTTAATTTTTTTCAAGTTATAATACCTGCCTAGAGAAGAAGAAAAAGAATTCTGTCGTTTATTTATTTCATAAAATGCATTTTCTTTGCTTAATTCATAAATAGATTTAAACAACAAAATGTTCTTATGAATAAAACTACCGTATCCCTTTGTCTTTACTTTCTTCAATAGCTCAATAACTCCTTCATAGTTTTTTTGACCAAAAAGCACATAGCATTCTACTTGATTTAACACTCTTGTTTTCGTTGTTTCATTTACGACTAAATAACATTTGTTTTTTTTGGTAAACATCTGTAACCAATCATATTCATTCATTTTATAAGCAATGTATGTGATGTTGTAAAAAAGATCAATGTCTAAGTAATTGTTTTCAACAATGATGTTTTTTTCTTCACCTGTTGTATACCAAAAAAAATACTCCTCATTTATCCGATTAGGATTTAAGGAACCAACAACAATAGCGTTTATTATAAATCTATATAAAGTCTGTTTTTCACTTTCAATGCTATCAAACCTTTCTAGAAAATAGTTTTTAAGAATGAAATATGCCTTTTCACTAGGCTCAAGATAAAACTCCGCAATCTTAACCAAAACCTCTAAAAGAGCTCCGCCTTTCTGCTTTCTTGCTAGCGAAAGTACCAATCGAATTTCATCCATAAATTTTTCATCTAGACTTCCCTGCCTTCTATCATCAATAAGTCGCTCAATGCTATTTTTCAAATAATGGATAGCATAGTAGGTATTCAAGTGCTGAATGGCTTTGTTTACGTCTTCTATATCCCGCTGTTCTCCAGCTAATTCATAAAAATAGCGCTCTTCTGTAAGTTGAGACAATAGTAGATGACGTTCTCCTTCATCCTCTAATGAAGCTGTGGTTTCTAGCTCCTTGGATAGTTTTAGATAAAGCGCTGCCTTGTGATTTGCGCGAAGATGTGTTATTGCCTTCTTTTTCTTCTCGGCTGGATTCTTTTTCAGTTCTACATAGGCAAAAAAGTCTTCCAGTACTACTAAAAATACATCTAGTACTTTTCCTATCGCAGCATAGCTGAATGGAATACCTTCCCCGTAAACAGCGTAAAAGAGGGCAGTTCGTTCTATAGCTCCCTGTTCCTTTACCTGTTCTAGTAGGACAGGTAAAAGTTTTTGCAAATTATTTGCATTTTCGGCATCTAAAAACAGAAAACGCTCCAACAATTTACATTCTTCTGGTCTAGCTATAAGAATATTAGCATAAATAATAACTTTTTTATTCGTAGCCATCTTGTTTGGTTGTTGTTATAAATCAAACACTTAGCAAGGCTGGGTAAAGCATTAGGGCAAAAGCTAACGCGAAGTAAAAAAGTCTTGGATAAGATAAAGGAACTGCAAAGAAAACAAATATTTATTAATTTTCAAAAATATTTGCAGCTAAAATACTGCTTTACAGGTATAACAAGGAAAAGAATTTTTCTTTAGGTTATTTTCTACGAAAATAGGCTGCAAAGAAAATTTACTTCTTTGCAGCCTATTTTTATTAAAACGTGGATAAAATGATATTGGTATCAAATATTAAAACAAATTTCTACTTGACTACCATTATTGGTGTAGAGTACTCGATCACATAGTTGACGCATCAAAAAGACACCTCGACCCCCTAGCTTAAGTAGATTTTCTTCCTGAGTAGGATCGGGAATGTCATCGTATTTAAAACCAGGACCTTCGTCTTTAACACAAATAGCAATGTTGTCAGCTTCTTGTCGAAGACTGATTTCAACCGTTTTGCTTTCATCAGCATTATTTCCATGAAGAATAGCATTAGTAACAGCTTCCGTCAAGGAAATAAGGATATTACCGTGCATATCAGCGTCTAACTTGCACTCTTTTACCACTCGTTGTACGAATGTCTCGACACGAGCAATATTTTTAGGATTAGAATTAAGTACCATCATATCTATATAAGGCATATTGGGCTTTTATGACAATTGAACTTTGAAGTAGGAAGAGGGCTAATCAACCTATTTTCAATAAGATATAGTAACAGTTAACCAGCAAATTGAAATCTAATTGTTACTAATTCAATATAATGGAGTAAAATAAGGGCTAAACATCATTCTGCTTCTATATCAGTAGCTAAGCAGCGTAAAATTTTTCAATCTAAGAACGAAATGCTGTTTTAGAGCAGGTTTAAATCGTTCTTAATAAAAGAAAAATGGAAAAATGATTACATTCGTAGACAATATAAGCTAAAATGTCATAAATATCAATAGAACAAATCATTTTCCCATTTTCTATCTCTATTATCCTCCTTTTAAGGAGTTAAAATAATCTTCAACGAGATTTTTGTAATAGGGTTTCAAAGAAGGCGATACAGATTTGTACATTTCAATTTCGGCCTCCCGTTTCTTGATGTACTCCTCCAGCGAAGGCGGCATTTTCCTTTCGCGCTGTTGAGCGGTTTCGGATTTCCGTTTTTTATCATATTCTCTTTCGCGTGCGGCCTTTTCAGCTTTTAGCAAACGAGTCATGATTTCTTGCTGTCGTTTCACCATTTGATTAGTAAGACGCTTATTGACCAAATCGGTCTCGGTTTTATTCATATCCTTTATAAGCTCCTGAACTTCCTTTGATCCCCCTTGTCCTTGTTGCTGTTTTTGTTCCTGCAATTCCTTCAAAGCATTGCGGATTTCGGCTTGTTTCTTTGCCATTTCGGCAAATTGTTTACTCATGCCTCCTTTTCCACCTTTGCCTCCCGGTTTTTTGCCGTTCTTCATATCTTCCTGCATCTTGGTAATTTGATCATTCAACTGTTTCTGCAAATCACCAAGCGACTTCATGCCTTTTCCCTTACCAGGTTTTCCTTGGCCAGGATTTTGGCACATTTGGTCGCCTTGCATCTGCTGCGCCATTTGTTGTTGCATCTGTTCCATCACCTCGCTGAGCATCAAAGCCAAGTCATTCGCTCCCGTCATCACATGTTGTTGTTTTACGGTAGCATTTCCTTTTTTGCGCTCTTCCAATTCTTCCAAGCCCTTTTTAAGGTTCCTTTTTACATCAGTGACCTTCTCTGTGACGAAAGATTCAATTTGGAACACTCGCTTGCTTAATTCTTGCAAACTGTCCTCAATCATCTTAAAATCGTCCTTAAGCTTGTATTGTGATTGTACGAGATCCACGTAGCGTGGCGTATTGATGGTCGTTTTCTGGATATCCTCCATCACCTCTTCTTGATCAAAAGAAAGGGTAACCAAGTTTTCCAACAACTGGCGTAGCGCGTCGATATCTTCCTGCATTTGGTCCATTTGAGCAGCAGCCATCATACCCTTCATCTTTTGCGCCATGTCCTTCATTTTTTCAGAAGCACTTTTTTGCGATTTAGAAGCTTTGTTGTTCTGCTTTTTATCCAACTCATCTGAACTTTTATCCATTTCGTTTTCAATATCCTCTGCTTCTTTTTCATTGTCTCCCAAATCCTTAGGATTTTCCAACTCTTCGTTCTTTTTTTCCAACTCTTCGAGATCTTCTTGAATCTTGTCAAATTTCTCATTCAGTTGCTCCTGTTGTTCTTTGAGATCCTCTTGGTTGTTTCGGCTATCTTTAGTTTCCTCACTCAATTTCTCTTGCTCTTCGGCCAATTCTTCCAATTTTTCCACCGCCTGTTCCATTTGGTGTTCGAGTTCCATCTCTTTAAACAACTCCAGCATTCTGTCCAATTCCTTTTCCAATTCCTCGTCCGACATGTCCATATCGTCCAATTGTTCAAGTGCTTCTTCCCGAGTCATTTCTTCTAGCAATTCTTCCATTTTCTGCATCATTTCCTTCATCTCATCACTCATCAGCTCTTCGAATAATTGCTGTAGTTTTTCCTGTTTATCAAGAATGCTCTCCTTAGTTTCTTCAAACTCGGATTGATTTTCTTGGTTTTCTTTAAAATTATCCTGCGCATTTTCCAATTTTTCCTTGAGTTCTTGATGTTTTTCCAACAATTTCTCAATTTCCTTCTTGTCTTGCCAGTCTAATTCTTTCTTTTGTAACAACTTTTCTTTGATGTCTTTCAAGTCCTTTCGCATGTCCTTCGCTTCTTCAATGGATTTTTTGAGGTCATCTTTGATTTCCTCATTGTTTTCTTCCTCCATTTTTTCAAACTCCTCAACGGTAGGCATGGCATAAGCCATAACCGAAGTACGCGCTGATTTGCTACCACGAATGCCATCATTATCATGAACTTCAAAGTAATAGCTCAACTTATCACCTGGTTTTAGGCCAAAATCCATCAAATCCCATGTATAATCATAGTTGGTCTGTTTGCCTTGCGTAATCGTCATCGGCAAAGATTCCAACTTAGGAGCAGATTTGTCAGCCTTAGTGATTGTATAGTTGAAAGTCAAGTTGCGAATACCATAATCATCAGAGGCATCGCCAACAAAGAAAAGTAATTTTTTCTCCGTACTGTCCACAATTTGTTCCACATTAATTTGTGGATACAAGTCAGGAACAACAGCAATCGAGTATCCTACAGAATCTGCATTTTTCAGATATTGGTTGGATACATAAATCATGTAGTTTTCGTCCTTGTACGCCCCTTTTTGAGTCGTAAAAAGGTTATCACCTACGCGCTTCGTTTTGGTAGCTTCTTTAGCTTCAGAAAATTTAATTTCTACTTCATCCGTATTTCTTGAGGTAAAATTCCAAACGATTTTTGTACCAACAGGAGCAATAATGTCTCCAATGTTCGTTACTCGTTCACTTTTACGACCAATATATTTAGGATAAAGTAAATTTACTTCAAAACCAACCAAATTTGGTTTCTTTAACACTTCTAAGTCATAATCTTTTGACTCAAAGCCACTAGATGTCAACTTAAATTTGGTGTCTTTAGAAACTTTACTAAAACGGTAATTGAATTTTGTTTTGTCGTCCTCATCTTTGAGCAACTTATACAAGTAGTTATCTACATCAATAAACACTTCATCCGGCAAAGCTCCGCCTTCGTTGGCTTCAACGGTAACGCTTAAATCGTAGTTTTCATATTGAACTACAGTCAAGTCCTCATTATCTACGGTAAATTTAAAAGGGGCGGGTCGTTCGTAAACTTTGTTGTTGTTAAAAAGTCTCGTTGTTCCATTTGTAATCAGATTCGGTGCAGCAAACAAAATAATCATTAACAACAACAAGGGCGGCAAGGCATACTTCAAGTACTTCTTGTTTTGGCCTAAGTTGATGGCTTTCTTGAAAGGAACCGGCTCTAAAAGGCCGATTTTTTGATCAATACTAGCATTGATTAACTCCGATTGGTTGGAGCCGTCTGCTTGCTTTTTCAATTGTAGGATGTTGAGCAATTTATCCTTTACTTCGAAAAAATGGTCGCCAATAATCGTCGCTGCGCGTTCGTGTGAAATCACTTTCCCCAATTTGAAATAATTGAGTAAAGGCAAAAACACGCCAAACAAGAGCGAGATAGCAGACACGCCAAGGAAAGAAAAAAACATGACCTTCCTTGTGGTCGGTGGGAAATAGTAAAAATTCTCCAAAATCGCGATGACCGTAAAGAACAAAACTATGATGCCAATGCTATAAAGCGACCCTCGTATTAGTTTGTTAACGTAATACTTTCGGATAAATTGGTCCAGCTTGTTTATTAGTAAGCTGTAATTGTTTGACTTAACGCTCATTTTACTGTAAAGGTTTTCGCTTATTCAAATACGTGTAGATATTCCTATCCAATATCAAGAAACTAATTAAATTCCAAAAAGATTGCTTTTCCTAGAGTTTTAACATTTGGGTAACATTTGTGACGTTCTTTCTTGTAACGGTCAATAGAGATTCAAGCAAATTACTTGAAGTATTCAGTCTTTCCTTGTCATAAAGTTTATTCCTTTGAGGTAAATCAGCTCTTGCTCTTCCAAACAACACGATAAAATACATACACTCTACTAAAAAGTCAAGTTATTTACTTTTTTTTATTTTATAGTTGTTGTATATAAATTCATCTTCATCCTTGATATTCATGTAAATATCTACGTTAAGGGGTCGTATTATAAAATTATCACAAACAATGTTGCTAGGTAAAACATTTTCAGTGCGCAAATAGAATTGGCTTTTGTTTTGAATAGATTTGGGCTTAAAAACAAGGGTTGCCTTGATCCAATCCTTCATAACTTCTGTGTAAAACTTTGGATTATAATGCTTTCTACTTACTAGAGTTCCATTTTCATCATATTCCTCGTAATTTAGATATGGAATACTATGAGCATTGGGATCATTATAAATCCAAACAGAGGCTTCAAGCCATTGTGGTGTGTCTGTTTTTGAAAGGAATCCTTCAAACAATAAGCTCGTCTTTTTCTCCCCACTATTCAAAGCACCATTTCCTTCAAATGTAACGGGATAATTCATCTCCTCAAATCGTTTCACAATAATGGATTCTGTTTTTTCGGTCAAGTAAAAATCATTCATTTTTAGAAGGCTATCGCTAACTTCCTCCAATTTTGCATTGATTGTTAAATGATTATTCTTGAAAATAGACATCGGCGCTTTATAAAGCTTCACGTATTTATTTTCATAAAATAACGTTGATTTATTGAGCAATCGTTTTTCATCATCAAGCAGTTTTTCACGAGTAACAACAACAAGTAAAGGTTTGTCATTCAAGTTATTAACAATTGTTTTCTCTATAAAATCAGAACTTAACAATTGAGCTTGCTCAAAAGCATGAGCAATCGAAGTCCTAGGAGAAATAAAATTCATGATGGGCAAACCTAAATCGAAAGCACTCTTCATCGTTTCGTGGGTTGCCTGATCGCTACGAGTGATGTACAGTTTTTCCGATCCGTTATTGTAGTATGGCAGTCCTAAAATGGCTTGGAATTCATTAGCCGATACGCCAGCATCTTCTAATAGTTGCGTATATCCCTTATTATTTTCTGTAAATAAATGATTCTTAATATTTAATTCAAACAGTTTCTGAGAAAAATAATTTACTTGAATAAATGCTTCGGTTGCCCATCCCAATAATATAATTGCAAGAAAAGTCAAAGCCAATCTAGGTTTACGTCTTTTTTTGAGGATTCTGTACCTCAAATAAAATTGGTGTGCGATAAAAACAGTGAAAACGTAGTAAAAAACCCAAGCAAATCGTCCTAAAGAACGGAATTGCTTCAAAGGAGGAAGGATATCTAATAGTTGAGGAAAAAGTCTAAATGGTATAGCGCTTGCCAAAATAAGCATCAGTACAGCAGCCCACAAAAATCCACTCATCCGCTGGTGACTCCTTAGTCCCAAATAACCTAATCGTTTTTTATTACTAAGTTTCTTTTTTCTGTTCTTTCCTATTTTTATACCAAATCGGATAAGGATAAGCATTATCCCGAAAAAACCTACTAAGCCTACATAACTGTATCCTTCGGCTGTATTGGGTAGTTTGTAGGTAAAAAAGTTGGATAATAATTGAAAAACGGGTGTTCGGTTTGGCAAAAATACACCAGCGAAATTGGTGTGATAATCAAATAAACCGTAAGGGGCTGGATGTCTATCTGTTACAGGGTCTGTAATGGAAATATAAAGGAAAAAGAGCACTAAAGGAAGGCATCCAAAGAAGAATAAACTTAAACTTGTTTTCAGTTGTTTTCTAAATTTTTCACTGTGTTGAATACTGTAAATAAGGGCATAAGACAATAAAAACAAGCAGCCTAATGGCAAGTAATAGGGATGTATTAAGCCTAATATAAGTATAGTACTAACTAGGAGTCCTCCATAAAAAAGAGGTCGTTCTCCATCTAAATATTGTAATATCCCATACCACAATACGGGTATAAAATAGGTATAAGATAAGCTGTAATGACCTATAATTCGTTGTATTTGAGGAGAAAGAAAGGTTATTATTAAGGCTACCGCAAAGGAATACCAGACGGGCATTGAAAATTTTCTTAGAATAAGGTATAAAAATGGAGCGCTAAGTCCAATGGAAAAGAGTGTCCAAAAATTAATAATCCCAACACTATAGTGATGGATGGTAAATAGATTGTTATCCACCCAATTAAGGAGCTGCACCAACAAGAAATGGCCGTCGGTAAATAGTAAATGTTCTCCGAAAGGATATCCCATGCCATCAAACCAGTATCCTTTTCCATGTTTTAAGTGATAGGCTGGATGGAAATAGTTTTTAAGATCGTCTCCATATTGCCCAAACATCCAGGTATTTGGCTCTAGGAAAAATTTGCCAAAAAAATAGGTGATTATAACGTAGGTCGTTATAAGGAGGAGAAGGATTGGAAGGGCCTTTTTTTTGAAGCGATCCTTTTTTGATTGTTGTTTTTGCAAATGGTTGTTGATTTGATAATGACTTAATGTTGTGGGTGTTATGGTATATTTGCTTGGTGCTTACCTCCCCCGCCCTTTGGGCACACCCTCCGAAGGGGGACAAGCACACTAGCTTCCGTTTATCTGGGTTTTAGAAAAAGGGTATTAGGGTTTCTTTACATATTCCTTAGTCTACTCCTTTTCTTGGCTTTTGTGCTTGCTTACCTCCCCCGCCCTGCGGGCACCCCCTCCGAAGGGGGACAAGCACACTAGTTTCTGTTTATCTGGGTTTTAGGTAATTGGCTTTATGGTGTTTTAGAAATATTAAACATATCTTTTGCGTCAATCCAATCAATGATTATTCCTTTGACAACACCTAATCTTTTTAGGACATCTTCTGAAGAAAAGCGTAATGTAGTAAACCCTGAGAGTAAAAGTTTCTGATCGCGATCTTTATCCTTCAATTCTACTTCCTTATTCAGGTGAGTAATTCCATCTACTTCAATGATTAATTTTAATTCTTCACACATAAAATCAGCAATATAATTTAATACCGGTCGTTGTCGCTTAAAAGTATAGCCTCGCATTTGTCCTTTGCTCAATAAGTATTTCCACAAACAAGCTTCTGATTTTGTCATGTTTTGTCGATTTGCTCTAGCAAAGTTTTTGAGCTTTTTGTTGTAGTGATGATAGTTACTACGGTTTGCTTTTTCCATGGCTTGTTGGTGTTTTCCTAAATCTTGTGCTTGCTTACCTCCCCCGCCCTGCGGGCACACCCTCCGAAGGGCAGGGTCGGTCGGTTCTAAAAAAATGTAATACATTGCAATTACAAAGACTGTCAAATAGTGTTTTTTTTATTACATATGAAGCTAGTAAATAAAGTCTTTCTTTTCCATGATGAAAAGAAACAAAAATCTTCCCGATA
>JAHDHB010000224.1:0-1921 GCA_020631545.1 Saprospiraceae bacterium
CTTAAAGCGAAAGGCTTTACCCTAGAAGATATTGAAAAGGTTTTGTTGGAACGGAATAGGAAATAAAAGCGGAGGGCAATGGACAATAGATGCGCCTAGTGCTTAAAAATCAGAGGGCAACCACAAGGGATTGCCCCTACGGGGTTCGGTATAGAGTGTTTGACCGAAATCGATCATTTTGGGAAAAAGGAGGGAAGCGTCATCAGTTGAATGCGGGATGGACATTGCGTTTTGCCTTCAACCGATGACAAAAACATCAAAAAAACACCTTTTTCGTTCAGGCACTATATAGGCATGCCTACATCTGTAAACACGAAGTACTAAACTTTTGGAGAGCGTGAACTTAAAACTAAAATCTAAATCCTAAGAATTTTCGACGCTATCGCTTGAAAAGACATGCTGACAAAAGACATAGGACAAAAGACAATCTTCGATGGTTATCGCGGATTTCAATTTCGTTGAATAAAATATTGAAGCTCTTTTTAGACCCAAACCAAAGTTTTGCCAAATTTTGGCAAGAGTTCACTGCTTAGTTACTAAATAGGGGAAATCCTTTATGGTTTTCCTAGTTAAAGAAGGAACTGTATTCTTCGTGCCTATTTTGCAACATTAGAATTAAAGCGTTTAATCACCTAGCAAACGGCGTTTTATAACAAAGCAATGTCATGCACGCCCTAACGAAAACTCCTAATTCGTCATTCCTAATTCCTAATTCCTAATTCGTCACTCCTAATTCGTCACTCCTAATTCGTCATTCCTAATTCGTCATTCTTAATTCCTAATTCCAAGAATATTAGACCAGAATCCGATGTTCCATGGCGTTGCTACTTGTTGAAAACCTACTTGTTTAAGCCATTCTAGTTGTTCATTTCTGTCATCAGGAAAATCGTAAGTACGATAATGTTCCATGATCCAAGTCCATTCCTCGGCGGTGGTGCCTTGTATTTTTGCGTGGTTTTGCCATTCCTTTAAGAAAGGTTCATGAATACTTTTGTTACCTCTATCTACCATTAAATCCGAGCAGGAGAAAATCCCATTAGGACTAAGCCACTGGTAAATTTTAGCAAATACCGCTTGTTTTTCAGCACGTTTTAGGTGGTGAAGTGCGAAAGAAGCCGTCACGAAGTCAAATACCCCCTCATCAAATTTTGCATTTTGGAAAAAAGCTTCTTGGTAAGTAATGTTTCGCGTAGGAAAACGTTGCTTGCAGACCGCAAGCATATCAGGAGAAGCATCTAGTAAAACATATTCAGCATCAGGGAATTGCCTAAGAATAACTTCAGTTGTATTCCCATTCCCACAGCCAAAATCCAATATACGTTTCGGTTGAAAATCCTCCGGCAGATATTGCACCACAGCGGCCAACGCATCCAAATAATGCGGAACCCAGCGCACCATATCCTCTGTATAAGTGTTGACAAATTGCTTAAATTCTTGAATGATGTTGGGTTTCGATTCCATAGGAGAGCATTACGAGTTAAGAATTAGACGTTTTCCAGCGTCTAGGTTTTTGGGAGTCGACTTCTGCGTTTTTTGTGCAGAAAATGAAATGTGGATTTGTCTTTTTAGGGATTTTAACCATACAAGAGATTCAAGGAGACACAAGTATGACATAACGCACTATACGCCTTATAATTACAAAGAATTCTACGATTTTTTAAAAGCGCATAAGCTAAATACTTTTTTCTTAATTATGGCTGTGCCACGTTAGGTTTTATAAAGATAACTTTTTTAAAAGACATAACTGAAAAAATATAGAGTGTCCTATAAAGATATAGGCTTCTTTTGATTTTTTTCAAATGATAGCGACGGGTTGATAGTTTTTAGAAAATTTTTAAGCTGTGGTTGACCTCCCATTTCTTGTAAAAATAGAGCATTTCTAAGCGCTATAGAAAAACTGATAGGTCTATCAATGCAGGTT
>JAHDHB010000224.1:2021-9721 GCA_020631545.1 Saprospiraceae bacterium
ACCTAGCTCAAACTCTAACTGTTTTGTTCGCTTGGCTACAAAACAGTTAGATTCTTGACTTAAAAATACATGGAATCTGACAAATGTGTATCTTTATGATCCAAGACAAGCGAAAATACACTGGATTGATGAAAATAATTAGTTTAGAATATTGGAATAAGACTGAGGGATGGGGGTTTGATGAGATTCGATTCTTTGACCTAACTTTATTAGTGGGGGCTTCTGGTGTTGGAAAAACACAAATTCTTAAAGCGATTATGGATATTAAGCAGATTGCTTTGGATGGAGGCGTAAATAGTGCAAAATGGAAAATAAAGTTTAAAACCAGAAATGCCGAATATCTTTGGAGAGGGGAGATTACTAATAAGACTAGTAATGAAACATCTGAATTTATTTACGAGGAATTAATCTGTAACAATCGTTTATTATTTGAAAGGGAGAAAGACAGAATAGTGTTTAAGGGAAGTAAAATGCCAAAACTTTCCCCTGACGAAAGTTTAATATCCATATTTAATCAAGAAACCCAAATTATTGAAGTAGAAGAAGGATTTCGAAATATCTTTTTAAAGGATAATACAAAATATAAAGAAATCTTTACTTACGAAATTATTTTAAACACCATGTTGGATGTCCTAAAAACACTAGAAGACATTAGAGGTAGTGGATGGGATATCATTTGGAAGTTAGTTTGTTTGTATAGCAACCAACGTGATGAATTTCAGAAGATTGTCGATGATTTTAGTGAGGTTTTTCCAATGGTAGTTGATGTGAAAGTTACTACGATTGTAAGAAGAGAAGATGATGATTTTGTTCATTTCCCTATTATTTCTATCAAAGAAAAATATGTTGAAAATTGGATTCCACAAGCAAGAATTTCTTCTGGAATGCTTCGTACCTTCCTTCATCTTAGCGAATTATATTTACTAAGAGATGGTAGTGTTATTCTTGTCGATGAGTTCGAAAACAGCCTTGGTGTAAACTGTATTGATGTCTTAACAGAAGATTTAGTTTTTGAACATAGCCGTTTACAATTTATTGCCACAAGCCATCATCCTTATATTATTAATAAAATTCCTTATGACCATTGGAAAATTGTAACTCGGAAAGGTGGGAAAATCAAAACACTCGATGCAAAAGAATTTAACTTAGGAGAGTCACACCATGATCGTTTCCTTAATCTTGTCAATTTGCCGCAATACAAAACGGGGATCGAAACAATTGAATCATGAATTTATACATTCTTGTAGAAGGAGAAGAAACTGAACTCCAATTGTATCCTCAATGGTTATCGTATTTAATTCCTGAATTATCTAGGGTTTATGATTACAGAAATGTAAATGGTAATAATTACTATTTATTTTCTGGGCGTGGAATTCCTTCTATTTATCGACATGCTGCCAATGCTATAAGGGACATAAACACCTTAAATTCTTATGATTACCTCATTGTTTGTATGGATAGCGATGAGTTAACTGTAGAACGTCGAAAAGAAAAACTACTTGAATATTTAGCAAAAGAAAATGTAAGCATTCATGAAAATTGTAACCTTAAAGTTATTATTCAAAACAGATGTATAGAAACTTGGTTTCTTGGAAATCGAAAAGTTTATAAACGAAACCCACAAGGATTAACATTCAAGGAGTATGCACAGTTTTACAATGTAGCTAAAAGGGATCCAGAACTGATGACCAAGCACCAGGATTTCAAGCAAATATCCCAGTTTCACGAAGCTTATTTGAGAGAAATGTTAAAAGAATATCGTGTAAAATATAGAAAATCAAGACCAAAAGAAGTTCTAAAACGAACCTATTTTGATGAATTACTAAAAAGGGTTTCTGAGTCTCCTCGTGATTTACAGAGTTTTTCTAATTTTTTAGCTTTGTGTGGAGAAATAAAACATAAGATTCAAACGGATTAATCTTTTTCTTCATTTAATAAAAAAGTGCTCAAAAGTTACTCGGTATTTTTAATTTGGTACAACATTAACTTTAAAAGTGTTTGGTTAAGCTGAACCGAGCTAAATTCGGAGAACTACTTTCATAGATCAACGAAATAATAACACACTTCCCCAAACCAAAAACGTCCATCTCACCCAAGCATTTCTACTGAAAAGTACTTGAGTAAAACCGCTTATTATTCAGCAGGCGAAGTGCCATTTATGGTACGCTTAAACGGCATAAATTTTTAGGCATAAGATCTTGTTTTTTAAATTTTTATGTTGAATAATTTTGGTATTTATTGAGTTTTAAACGGCATAAAAATTTGATCGCATCCATTAGTAAATTAGCATATCTATGGCTAAGGGAATACATTTGTAGTAAATCATTTAGCTATAATTTTTTTTGAGATAGCTCATGTAGTATTTCCGATCAGAACCAGTAGTCCAAAACGGCCCGTTGGCAGGCGTAGAACTACTTAGACAGTTCAATAAATAGTTCGAAAATGCCAACTTAGTTTTCGGCATAATTGAACTATTGTCAAAGAGTTAGAGGGGATGGTTCTGCGATTATTCGAGGAACAACGCAAGATAACGGCAAATAACAAGTCTAAGCTATGAATGCTTTGAATGTTCTTTAAATTTGAAAAGTTCAACAATTAAAGAATATAAAGTGTGCTCATAATTTACTAAACTAAACCGTTTGTCTTTAAAAATAGGACTATTGTGATGGGGATAGTAACCAATGAATGGTATAGGAAGACTAGATTCAAAAAACTTAGAAATAATTTCACCACTTTCAAATTGATTGAAAATCACTAAATCTGCAACGGGTAATTGCTCATGTTGTTTAATAATTTTGTGTTCTAAATTCTGAAATCCTAACATTTTAATTAATATATCAAATTGACCTTGTTCTTTTCTATTTTTGCTGACAATCAAAATTTTTCTTTCTGTTTTAATACGGTTTTCAAAAGATTGATTTTTAACAAACTCTGCTAGTTCAGTCTCTTTTCTTTTTAGTAGATTCTCAGAAAGTTGCTCTTCAAGTCGTTTAGCTATTTTTTCCTCTAAAGTGCTCTTCATCCACCAAGTAAAGCCAATCAAAGCAATCAAACTAATAGGGACGCCTATAAACAAAAGGTTATAATCTTATTCAAGTCGTTCCCTTGTGAGTTTCACTTTCTCATTAAGGTTTTCCTCCAACAGTTCCATTCTTTCTAGCCTTGCATCAAATTTGTCCAACTGTTTTTCAAGCCTTTCAATTCTTTGATCAAAATCCTTATCTTGAGCCTTGAAATTCGGAATAATACCGAAAATACAAATAAAAAGTCCAAACAATTTTAAAGCAACTATAATTTTTACGATTTAAATTTGTGCAAAAATATGAAATATATTGCTATCGATGGCGATGATGTTGGTAGAACTCTAACCAAAATCATTTATGAATCTAAGTCGGAGCTAGACATTATAGAATATAGTAACTCCATTGTAAAATCATTTAGAGAAGTCAAAAAATGGGTAGAAAATAAACGAGGCCTAGTACTTTTTTGTACTGGAGATAGTATCCTTTATAAGTTGAACAACAAAGAGGTAAAAGAATCATTAAAAGTGTTTGAATCAGCTTTTTTTAATGTTTCTGTAGGAATTGGCAAGAGTGCAAAAGAAGCACATTGGGCGTTAAATATAGCAAAATCTCTAGGTAAAAACCAAGTGATCCTCTTTGAAGATATAAGAGATGAATTGTTCGGAAAATAAAAAAATTTGAAGATCAAGAGCGACTTGTACTTAAAGAGATTTTATTAGAAATGCTGGCCTCTTATGATTATGAAGGCTTGAAGCATGTTTCTAAAAATGAGAAAATCATAGCTTTGGCCAAAAACGCTTTAAAACTTTACAATTTCGAAGAAATTCAAGGTGTTAGCATGGAGAATCCTTCTTTTGAATTAAAATCTAGTGAAGGGATTCCTCAGCTATTTTACAATTTACGCATCTGTTATATCCAAGGCCGTTATGCCGATGTTGTAGGGCGTTTGGTGCGCTTGGAAGAAGCTATAGGGCGCTATTTGATGTATTGTGAATTTCGAGAAAATGAGGATGCACAAGGCCGGATTCGTATTCGATATAATGGGCGTAAAACACGGAAATGGACCTTTGAAAAAATCATTAACCATCACGAAAAACATCATTTGAACTATGCCTTATTCACCAATTTTGAAGCTGTCTTTAAGCCTGTTTATGACGATAAAAAGGAGCTCACTAAGCTCTATTTTAGTCAATTTTCTACTAAAACGACAAGCTATGAAAAGGCCATTTGGTACTACTTGTGCAAAAGTCTAGGAACAGCCAATAATTTCGTCATTCTTTTCGAAAAGCTGAATAATTTTTACAAAAAAGGAGGCAAATCTATTGGTAATCTCCGCAACAAAAGCATTCTAGGCCATGGACTTGATGGCGTAAGCAAAGAGGATATCCAAGAAGTAACAAATGGGTTTGAAGAATTTATGAGCAATTTAGAACATCTACTAGAAGATGAATTGACCTTCAATATGACCGATCCCTTTGATGATATCAATCAAGACATAAAACTACTCATCCAGAAAGGATAAGCTCGCTTGTCGTGGAAGGCGAACAACTCTATCCCAGCCTTTCTCTCCTAAGATCCCGATAGTAATACGGGAGGAGACGGTTTCAGCAAGCTGAAATCCTTATGGCTTGTCCGGCCTCTTTTGTTTTTCTAAAAATTAGGTGTTTCAATTTTAGAAAATAGAGTACAAACCTCTAGGAGCGAGCTTGTTCTCCCTTTGGAGGGAGATGCTGATAAGCAGAGGGTTGTACGCTGTGTACGAAAAAGGCAACTTTTAGAGAAAATGCAGAGATTTCGCCATCTGGACAATGCGGGATGGTATAGCGCTTAGCCTTGGCCTGATGGCTTAAAACAGCACCTAACCACTTGGAGAACATGCATGGTGAGAAAAGTCACGACAATGCTAAAAAGCAGGTATTCAGAGGGTAACCATGAAGGATTACCCCTACGGGTTTGCAGTATTAGGGTATTCCTGCATCTGTAAATATGAAGTGCTAATTTTTTGGAGATAGTGATCTTAAAACTAAAATCTAAATCCTGAGTAGGGGCAATCCTTCATGGTTGCCCTATAGTAGAAGGAGGTGGGTAATCCTTGCCTGTATTTTGTAGCGTAGCAATCAAAATTTTTAACCACTTGGGCTTGCAATATTTACTCAAGTCATCAGGCCAGAGCAGCCCACAAGGCAAGCCCGGCACTGTCCAGATGACAAGGCCAGATCATTGCTTTTATCGCCTTTTTCGGTCAGGCACTAGTTCTGGGATTCAATCTACAGCCTATATTGTGATGTTTTGAAGATAAACAAGGTATGTATTTTTTATGCTACGATATTACAGATGATAAAAACCGATTGGAGATTGCCACGCTGTGCAAACTCAAGGGGATGTATCGTGTGCAGTACTCTGTTTTTGCAGGTAATATGAACGAAAAAGAGAAAAATGATTTGTGGAATGCCGTAAAACCGCTTGTCGATAAAAAGGATCGCTGTTGTCTTTTTAGTATTGGAGAGGAAGCATTTATGGTCATGAAGGTATGTGGTGAGAAAATTGACAAGGCTTTAATCCTCGGCAAAGACAATGTCCTATCCCTATAATTTATACCAAGTTTTGTCAAAAATAGGCAAGAGACTCTTCTTGGGAAGCTCTGGCCTGACAACTTATTACTTCAAAACAATAGTATGTCTTAAAGCACTTAAAGATTATGGAATTGGAATTCTTGAGATAAATGCTGCCTCAGAAAGCCGTCAGGCCAGACCATCCCGCAAGGCTAAGCGGCACTGTCCAGACGGCACTATCGCTGAAAAGGTTTAATCATTTTCCTTAGGTTGATGGCTATGGGTTTCGACCCCTTGGTTCGTAAAATGAGCCACTAAGTTTTGTCAAAATAGGCAAGAGACTACTCCTTAGTTACTAAAAACAACCCCAATAAACCACCTATGAATAACCTCTTAACTCTCAACTCCTAACTCTTAACTAAACAGTTATGTATTATTTCGATGAACATTTACCTCAAAAAATCAGTAGAGCGCAATTGGCTAAACGAGGGAAAGCATTGTTGATTATTAAAGACTTAGATACCCTTTCCGCTTTTTTCCGTTTGAGTCCGCATCAATTGAAATTTACAGCGACTTATCCCAAGTATGATAGTTTTTATGTACGAAAGCCTACAGGAGGCAAGCGCCTCATTGAACAGCCAGCCAAACCCTTGAAACGTTTGCAGGGCATGTTAGCGGACTATCTACAAGGCGTGTACTATTCGCGTAAGACCAAAGCCGCTTATGGCTTTATTCCTGTACCTGGTGACGAAGATGAGCCGCGCAACATCTACACCAATGCTTGTCAACACCTTGGGCAGCAATGGGTACTGAATTTGGACTTGAAAAGTTTCTTTCATGCCATTACGCAAGACCAAATTTATCAAATCTTCATCAACCCTCCTTTTTCAATGACTGCCGCTGCTGCGGAATGTTTGTCTTCGTTATGTACTTTGCAAGGACGTTTGCCTATGGGAGCGCCCACTTCCCCCGTGCTCTCCAATTTAGTTTTTATTGATCCTGATGAAGCCTTGCTCAGCTTGGCTGCCGAGCGCCATTGGCGCTATACGCGCTATGCCGATGATTTGACCTTTAGCGGAGCCAAAAAATTTAAGGAAGAGGATCTTGGCTCTATTCACAAGATATTGAAAGACAAAGGATTTGAAATTAATCATGACAAAACTCGACTAAAAGACATCAAATCTTCTCCTGAAGTAACAGGCTTGATTTTGCGTGATCAACCGGATGTCTCGCCTTCTTTTGTTCAAGGCATTCAAGCTGATTTGCGATTGTATAAATTACTCACTAGTGACCGTGTGACCCAGCGAGGAATCTTCAAAGCTAAGGACATACGTCAGCTCATGCGCTCTATAGCAGGGCAAATCAATTTCCTAGAATTCATAAGAGGTGAGTACCACCCTTCTTGTATTGAAATGAATCTTTCCTTTAATCCTGATAAAGGAAAACGGGGGCATAGCGATGAAGTGTGGAAACTGTGAGCCTTGGAGTACAGGGCTAGATGGTCTCTTTCGTACTACCAATTATTATTCATCAACTATAAACTTACACCACTTTGCAAATACATTTAACTTCATTTGGAGCGCGTTTGCGAATGCGCGAAGGTCTTTTTGAAATCAGCTATAAACCCAAAGGAAAAGGTTGGAAAAAGCAGCAAGTAGCCGCTATACGGGTGACTTCCATTTTGTTACACTATTCCTGTTCCGTTTCTGTTGCTGCTATGGTTTTGGCTGGTAAGCACGATATTGATATTGTTTTTACCGATGAATTCGCTGACCCAGCAGGTAAAATCTGGCACAACAGACCCAGCAGTACCACGGCTATCTTGAAAGCTCAGATGAAGGCGAGTACGACTGATTTAGGGTTAGAATTAGCCAAAAAGTGGATTGTTATTAAACTAAAAAACATGGTTACCTTTTTAAAGAAATTGAAGGCTAGTCGTCCAAAACAAGCTCCTTTATTTGAGAAGGCCATTCAAGGAATTTTGTTGAATATCAAAAAGATAGAAGAAGCTGAAGTCAATGCCGCTACCCTGCGAGGCTTGGAGGGCGTTGCCTCTAGGTTTTACTTTCAGGTACTTGGAATGGCGCTCCCCGTACAATTTCAGTTTGAAAAGCGATCTAGAAGA
>JAHDHB010000225.1 GCA_020631545.1 Saprospiraceae bacterium
ACAAAGGACAAAGGACAAAGGACAAAGGACAAAGGACAAAGGACAAAGGACAATTGGCGAGAGCTATCGACCTAAGTTCGATTCATCTTTAGAGGGTTTGATTGGTGTTTTATGGTTTCTAATTACTATGTTATTGTATGTTTGTCAAGGTGTTGCAGCCTCGATAGAAGTGGTAGGTGGTGCGCTGTAGCTACTATGAAGCAGGGCGTACAGGTAGCTGACGTTTAGGAAGATGCCTGTACGACCATGCTGAATGGAGCTACAGCGTGCCGACTACAAACGGATAGCGGGATAAGCTGCCCAAAAAATGACTAAAGGCTTTATTCACAAGAAAATAATAATCGAAGTCAGGTTGTCGGCATTTCAACTTCGTTGAATATAAGAGCGGAGATTTTTTTGGATCTAAAACTTAAATCCTTTCAAATAAAAGGCATTAGAATTGCCGTGGATTTACAATTTGAGTTTGCTTTTATTGAAAATTCCCATCGTATTCCATATCAACAATCTTTATGTCAGCATTATCGAAACTTAGTCATCAAAAAATCAGTAAAACATTATAGAGGATAAAGGAATTGAGATTTGAAAAATGAAATCAAAATAATAACTCCCTATGGATTGGAACAAATCATTTTCCCAAAAATCGGGCGACAATGGAAATCAACGAGGAGGTTCTTCTTTAAACGAGAATTCTAAAAAATGGAAGAATCAATATAATGCTCATATCGAAACCGTGCGTCGTAAGAGGAAGCGATTCCCGTCTTTAAGAGCAGGAGTTAGCTTATTTCTACTAGGAGGAAGTACGCCGAAAAGTTCAAAAACTAAAAACATAGCGAATTAAATAACAAACGTATTTTTTTGATAGCTTTTTTAGCGGTAGAGAATTAATTTCTTTGCCGCTTTTTTTATGGGAAGTTTAGATCTATGAAAACCTAAGTACCTAACTTTTTGTTATGCTAATCCATGATAAAAATCCATAGCGAGTATCAAGAAAAAGCGTTTCGCTTAGCCCCTTAAAAGCGGCGAAGACCTACTAAAAATATACTTTTAAATCCATTCTGCGAAGTCAAAACTTATATGCCCTTACATCTCTTATAGGGTTCAAAAAACACAACCTGACATTCAATCCACCTCCAGCACCAGCCCATCATAAGCCAGTTCCACGTTAGCAGGTAATTCCTTGTTAATTTCTTCATGAAAACCAAGTAAATGACTACAATGAGAGAAATACGCTTTTTCGGGTTTTATTTCCTCCACAAAAGCTAAAGCTTCTTCAATATTGAAGTGAGAAATGTGTTCTTCCTTGCGCAATGCATTGACAACAAGGACTTTTGTACCACGAATTTTATCCATTTCTTGGGGAGCAATGGTTTTTGCATCCGTGATATAAGTAAAATCGCCAATACGGAAACCTAAAACCGGTAATTTATGGTGTAAGACTTCTATAGGGGTAAATTTTAAATCATTGATGGTGAAAGGATTCTCCTTGGAGATGGTATGCAGTTGAACCCTAGGTATGCCCGGGTAAAAGGGAGGTGTGAAAATGTATTTAAATACCCGTTTTACTGCTTCTTGCACACGTTCCGAAGCATAAAGTGGCATGTCTTTTTGATGCAAAAAATTGAAAGGACGTACATCGTCAAGCCCAATCATATGGTCGATGTGCTCATGGGTAAAGATGACGGCTTCAATGTCTTTAACCTTAGCGCGTAGTAACTGTTGTCGAAAATCAGGACCAGCATCGATCACATAATTTAACCCTTCATGCTCTATCATGATAGAACTTCGGAGCCGCTTGTCTCTAGGATCGTCCGATTGGCAAACAGGACAAGGGCAACCAATAACGGGGACACCTTGGGAAGTTCCAGTACCTAAAAGATGTATTTTCATATTTTTGCTTAGGTTATAATTTTACGACATCATATTTCTGCCACTCGCTTATTCCACTTGCGCTTCAAGTTCTATTTTTTTCTTCACTTTCTGAAAGAATTCTAGATTTTTATCATCTAGTTTTTCCTCTTCGACTTCAATATTCATCAAGATGTCTATCAAACAATTAACCTTAGCTTCGGTGTCAAAAAAACGATTAATGACAATGATTTTTTTGTTTTCGACTAAGCAATAGCCTGCTTGAAAATTTCCCTTTTCAAACCGGATATCATACTCCAGTTCTGTAAAAATGCGTTCGAGTTTCTTCTGTGTGTAGTTATTGTACTTCATCGATGTATTAGTTAGTCTAAAGATTATGGGAGAAGGAGCAACGGTGGCATTTTATCAAGTAGACATCCTCCTTTGTCCATTCCCCATTTTTGTCTTTGGTAAATAATCCGTACTTTTCGGTCGAAATCAAAGATATAGAATTTAGACGTAAAACTCAGCAAAATGATTCGTTTGGCCTTGTTCCTTTTTATTTTATTGCCGCTCTGTACTTTAGCTCAAGTCAGGGACGGAGATGTAGAACTAGCAGAAGACAAAGTAGGAACCTTTAAAACAGGTGTGATTTTCGGGACCAATGGCTCAAAAATCGACGGCGACGGCTTCGGACCTAATTTTAAGGGATTCAATAAGTTGGGCTTAAACGCAGGGCTACGTACTTGGATTGTCGTGCATAAAAACTGGCAACCCGGCATCGAATTGATTTTCACCCAAAAAGGAAGTTTTCGGCGAGCTAATGAGTTCGGATATGGCGGATTTAAGTACGTCACCGATTATGTACAAGTACCTGTGCTAGTCAGTTACCTCATTGAAAGCAGGGTACAAGCCTACACCGGCCTTGCTTACAGTCGTCTTGTTCGGTCAAAAGCCTTTATAGACGGAATCGAAGAGGATGAAATCGCACGTTATTTTAAGAATAGCGACTACAGCTTTTTAATCGGAGGAGCCGTTTATCTAGATAATAAAAAACACTGGGTCGCTGATTTACGCTATGAAATTTCCTTGTTGGATATGTACGATGGAGGTTTGCCCTACAATGGAGAAGTCCTTCTCCAACAGCGCAGTAAGTCTATTGCTGTTCGTGTCTTGTACATGTTTTGAGCAGACCTTCAGTTTTAACTGACTAGTGAAATCCTAGAAGAACCCTTCTTACATCAGGGACGGTCGGTTCTAGGAAAATGTAATACATTGGCATCATATGAGCTCTCAAATAGTGTCTTTTTCTATTGCATGTAAGGCTAGTAAATAAGGCCTTACTTTTCTATGATCAAAAAATACATTATGATTAATTATAACCGATCAGCCCTGCTCCCTCCCCCCTGTCGGATAAATCCAACGGTACGTAGAACATTTATTCCTTTCACCATTATAACCAAGTATATTTGTAAAGAAATAGCATCCTAAAAAAAAATCCCTAGAAAATGGAAAATAAATTTAATCTTTCCACCATACTTCTGCCCAAGGAGGAAATACTTTGGCGACAAGAGATTACGCCTATAAAAACCGCTCCTGCCAAAAAGAAAACTACAGAAAAGCACTATTTATTGGCTTCTCCCTGGCCTTGGGTGCTAATGGGGGGCGCTGCAAGTACAGCATTTGTTTACAGTCTCATTACCTATAATTATTTTTCTGGCTCTCTATTGCTCGCGATTCCTACCTGCTTTATTGCCTACTTGTTATTTTCTAAATCGGAAAATGAAGAAGAACCAAGTACAAAGGAGGAAAATGGTTCATCCAATAGAACATCATTATATTTAATTACGAATAAACGGGTACTAGAGGTTGAGGAAGAAGAAGTATTAGCCCTTGCCTATGAAGATATTTATGACATGGGATTTCATCTTAGAGATGAGACCTCCAATACCCTTATTTTTTCTAGTGAACATGCTATCTCCACTACTGAAACGATAGATTATGGACAATTAACCTATGACTTTACGAAGGGGCCTTTTTCTATTCAGCGAACGGGCGTCGAAGTCATTTTTCAGAATATTCCTTCTGCTCTAAAAGTTCTAAATATTGCTTGGAAAGAATGGGAAAGTAAAGGCCCTTTTGCACAAGTCAATAACACCATGAAGGAACTCGCAAAAGATTATAATCTACAGTACGCTCCTTATAATTTAGATGAAGTAGAGGACATAGCTTCGCTAGAAGGGGAAATTGATGGCTTAGAATTTTATTTGGAATTAAGAGGACGACATCCTATTAAAACTTTTTTTATCGAAATTTTATGTCCTAATCCTGACGGAGATTTACTTCTCCTTAAACCTGCTGAAGGCGCGCCTATTGACTTTGAAGATGCGCCTACTCCTTCTTTTAATGAACTATTTAAGGTGGAGTCGGATAGTGAAGATTTTCCAAAGGCAATTCTTTCTGAAACGAATAAAGAAATATTGATAGATACTCAACTCTTATATCCTGGTTCTTATGAATTCAAAGGAGAAAAACAATCGAAAAAGATAAAGATATTACAAGGAAAGAAACAGTTTGAGGATGATACAGTACTTGATTTGGACATGATGACTTTGGAGCAAAAGAAGGAAATCCCTAGTGAAGACACTGTGGTCCAAGGAACATGGTTGTTATACCACTGTGATTTTATGAACATCCAAAGAGATGAAACAGTACCAATGGGAACATTGATTAAGTCGGCCTTCCAAAGTACTTTGGCACTAGCTCGTTCTATAGATGCCTATACCGAGTAGGTTTTGCTAAGGTGTAGCAATTTTCGGTTTGCAAAAGCAATAGGAAGCTTTTGGGTGTTCGCTAGAGAAGGCGGTAGCCTTCGAGATGCTATAGCAAGGGGTTTCAACCCCTTGGTTCGTAAAATAAGCCACCAAGTTTTGCCCAAAATAGACAAGAGACCACTCCTTAGTTACTAAAAACATGTTTTTTATGTCAAACCGAGAATTGCTGGCTAAGGAGCGGGTACAAAAACGCAGAAAACATAAGTGAAATTAATATTGGATAAGCCGTTCTTTTAGCGGAATGAAGCAAGCAGTTTGGTAGAGAATCTTTCACAGGGCTTTTGAAATCATGGACTTGTCGGGATAAAACGAAGGTTTACAATTTTTCGCTTAATCATTTAGACTAGAAATATTTAGTTATATTTACGGGGAAAAGAACCATTTTATGACCAGATATTATCCGTGTATGCGCTTATCGTCGATTTATTTAGCTTGTTTCTTGCTTGTCATTTCCATATTCTCTTGTAAGAAAATGGATGAATTGGCTAATGCTGAAGTCCCTGACTATGAGCCTGATTTGGCATTTACGCTTATCAATAGTCGTATTCCTGCTTCTGCTGTACTAGCTAATCTTAGCCCAGAAGTAGATATAATAGCCAAGGAAGATGGCGTGCTTTCGATGGTTTATAGTGACGATATTTACTCGGTTACAGCGGATTCTGCCTTTACCGTTCCTCCTTTTTCCTACTACTTGGCGGATTCTACGGAAGATTTGACTATTTTTTCTTTTCTAGTACGAGAAATGCATATCAAATCAGGCCAACTTTATGTGAATATGCGGCATGACCCAACAGGAGATATTGCCATTGAGTTTGAATTGACCAATGCAGAACGGTTCAATAATGGTCAACCGCTTCGCATTAGAGATACGATGCGTTCGGATGGCGTTACGGCCACTTTTGAAAAAACGTATAATCTTAATAATTACTACATTACGCCTAGTGATCCCAATTTTAGAATTCGCTATGATGCTCGAAAGGTATCGGATAATTCTAGGGTTATACTTGATGTTTTCTACTTCTCTTTGGAAAATATGAAAGTTTATTACTTAGAAGGCTTATTGGGTTCGTCTACCTACGAAGTCCCTTATAATGTCATTTACTTTGATGTTTTTGAGCGCATTTCTTCTGGATATATATGGTATGACGACCCGACTTTAGATATTATCATTAAGAATTCCTTTGGTTATCCCTTGCAAATCGATTTTAATGTACTTGAAGTCGGGACAAAATCGGGTGGAGATATTCCTATTACTTCTACGCTTTTTGATGAACCAGCCATTGTAGATTATCCAGGGCTGAATGAAATCGGTGTGCGCAAGGAAACGGTATATCACCTCGATAAAACAAACTCCAACATTCAAGATGCCTTATATCCATTGATTAAAGAAATCCGCTACGATGGCTTGGGTACTTTGAATCCTATCAATGCTTTTGGGCACTTGACGGATACGAGCAAAATGATTTTGGCCTTAGATATGGATTTGCCTTGGACAGGGTGGGGCACGGATATTACCGTTTGGGATCAATGGAATGTTGATTTCTCCTCCTACTTGGATGATTTTGAAAATATTAAGTTTAAAGTAGTCACAGAGAACTTTATTCCATCCAATGTGGATGTTCAGCTTTATTTTGCGCTAGCAGATGGCACCCTAGCAGATGGGGAGTTTACAGGAACGATCTTGGATTCTTTGCTACTAGATGACCAGCGCACTTTCGTCCAAGCACCTATCGGAACAGATGGGCGAGTGACAGCTACGGCGAAGAAAGAAATTACGGCTTCTTTAGATAAAACTCGTTTAGAAAACATCCTGACGAATACAGAAAAAGTATTGATTCGAACGGTCGTTCAATCTATGGATGGAGGCCCTCAAGTCGTTCGAATCTATGAAGACTATTTCTTTGAAGTCCGTCTTGGTATTGAGATTACCCCTAACCTTTAAAGGAATAGGGGCGAAGCGAACGACTAGTATAAAATTTGGCTGAGTGCGATCCTCTTAGAAGGAATTGTCCACAAGGCGGAGGAAAAAGAACGAATTCATCTTTCCTCTCTTGACAGCCTTAAAAATCATCGTTATGACGGCAAAGTCACTACACTATATACGTTCTACTTACAACCAGAACTTTTCTATCAAACAACAATTTTCCATGCGAATTTTATGGCTGGTGCTTCTAGTTAGCTTTTCTACGGTTTGTTTTGCTCAACAAGAGCTAGGGAATTTATTTTTGCGAACAAATGGACTCTCCAATTTGCTCAATCCTGCTACCGTACCTCAGCATCGTCTCCAAGTAGGCGCTACGGGATATTACAACCTGTCGAACACAAGTTTTACTTATAACGACCTCTTGAACAAGGAGAATGGCGTCGCTACCTATGATTTTGATAGGGTAATCGAAAACCTGAAGCCCGACAATTTTCTTCAAGCGAATTTTGACCTTATTCCACTAAATCTTCAATACAAACTGGGGGATGCTTTCTTGAATTTTCATTACGGCATCAAGAATAGTGGCTTTGCAAATTATGGAGACATTTTGCCTGATTTGTTGTGGAATGGAAATGCTAAATACATTGGACAGGAAATTCGCGTTAATCCTAATGCCCAAGGAATGCGCTACCATGAAATTGGTCTTGGAGGAGGCATGGACTTTGGAAAAATCAGCATTGGCGCTAGCTTAAAATACTTGAATGGGGTGTTTGACGTCTCTACGGCAGACAATAACGACATATACCTCTATACTCAAGATGATGCTTACCAAATTATGGCGTCAACCGATTTTCAGGTCAATACCAGCAATTTACCCGAAGTACGCTACGATTCTATTCATGATGGTTTTGTAGAAACAGCGAATTTGGGCTACCAATTTTCTGCCAATTCAGGTTTAGGCTTTGATGTTGGAATAAATGCAAAACCTACGGATAAATTAACCCTTACCGCAAGCGTAATCGATATTGGTTTTATCAATTGGAAAAGCAATAACTACAACTACCACCACAATCATACCTTTGAGTGGGAAGGGATTGACATTAGCTCTTATGTAGGAGAAGACAGCATTGATTTTAGTAATGTGGTGGATTCTATCGACACCGACTATTCCTTCGTTACTTCTTCCAACAGCTATAAAACAAGCCTTCCGACTAAGTTCTACCTCTCAGCACAGTACGAATTGCCACAAGAAATCACCGTAGGCGGTTTATTCTATAGCGAGTTTAATAGAGGGACGACACTACCTGCGGTAGCCGTCAATGTCAGCAAACAATTGGGTAAATACTTCCGCCTTGGTTTGACCTATGCTTGGCGAAATCGTTCGTGGAGCAACCTAGGCGCAAATCTAGAAGTAGAAGTAGGCCCCGCTCAATTATTCTTCCTTTCGGATAATCTTTTCGCCATGTTCAATCCATGGAATTCTAAAAACAGCAATGGGCGCATCGGTCTAAGTTTTTCCTTGCTAAAAGAGAAAAATACAGGTGATGAGCTACCCATTTTAATAGAAGAATAACCATATAAAAACCTCTATAGGAGTTCCCTGTCTGTAGCCTAAGGTTTTAACCTTAGGCACACTCTTGAGGGATACGTATGGTGAGCGCATTTACGATAAATGAAAACAGGTATTCAGAGGGCAACCACAAGGGTTTGCCCCTACAGATTTTAGGGTAAAGATAGTCATCTGCATTTATAAAAATGAAGCGATAAACTTGAGAAGAAAGTCTCCCAAAAACTAAAACCTAAACCCTGAGTAGGGGCAATCCTTTATGGTTGCCCTAGGAGAGAAGGTAATTCCATGCTCCTTACACCTGATTCCTATTTTGCCGCTCAGCGAGCAAAGCGCAGTGTAGTCTGAACGTTTGGCTTGTGGACGGCTGCGGTCTGACGACTATACTATACAAATTCCTAGGCTATTTCCCCTCCACAGCTAGAGCCCGCCCCAGCCGTACAACCATAGCAATGCTGGTTGAGAATGATATTACGCGCTAGTAAGTCGTCGTAATTAAAATCATTGATGTGTTGGATAGGCGAAGCTACTTTTAAGTCAAGCATTTGATTGAAATCGCAGTCATAAATGTATCCATCCCAACCAATAGACAAAGTATTGCGGCACATAAGCCCCGCTACGGTACTAGGATTATAAGCATTCACCAATTTATCCATGTACTCTTCATAGTTGCCCGTTTCCAGCAGATATTCTAAGAAACGGCTTATGGGGAGATTGGTGATGGCAAAAAGATGATTGAAAACAATGTCGTACTTGCGCTTTAAATTACGCTTAAATTCTGCCTCCAAACCTGCTTGACCCGCAGGCAAAAAAGCACCAGCAGGGTTGTACACTAAATCCAACTCTAGCCCCGAGCCTTCTTGGCCATAGCCTACCGCATTCAGCATTTTTAAGGCTTTGATGGAATCTTCGAAAACACCATCCCCGCGCTGGCTATCTGTACGATTTTTACTAAAATAAGGCAAAGAAGAAACGACTTGAACCTTATGTTTTGCAAAAAACTCTGGTAAGTCATGGTATTTTTTATTCGCGACAATAATCGTTAAATTGCAGCGGTCAATAACCTGCTTTCCGAGCTTCGAACACTCTTCTACAAACCAACGAAAATGTGGGTTCATCTCAGGCGCACCACCAGTAAGATCGACCGTAGGAATGTCGTATTTACTTAGGATTTCCAAGCATTTTTCGAGTGTTTCCCTTGTCATAATTTCCTTCCTGTCAGGCCCTGCATCTACATGGCAATGCGCACAAGTCTGATTGCACATTTTCCCCACATTAATCTGAAAAATTTGGGTGGGAATAGGTTTCAAAGGAAACTGCCCCAATGCTTGTATTTTTTCGTTAAAAGCAGGGAATTTCTCCTCAACCATTTCTGCTCCATTCAATACTTTGAGCTGAAAAAAAGTATCGCCCAATTTATTGTTCCTAGATTTTAAAGACTTCGTCTTCTGCTTGATTGCCATTTTATTAGTTTTTGTTCGCTGGTAACTTTCAAGTTCCCCGC
>JAHDHB010000226.1:0-4845 GCA_020631545.1 Saprospiraceae bacterium
GCTACTCCTTTGTGTCTCTGTGTCTTTGTGGCATTTTTTTACGCCAAAACCTTAGTTAATGGCGCAGCCGTCTTGTAGTCTTATGTGGTTAAAAAATGACGCCCAAAGAATTACATCAAAATTACTGTTTCCACTTAATTCCACAGCCAGAGCTAGGTCGTTGAAATCCAACAAGTGGCGTACCAGCGATTACATTATCCAAGGCAGCGCGAATATCCTCGCCTGTTAGAGCAACAGCATTTCCTGGCCTAGAGCCATCCAATTGACCACGATAAGCCAATTTTCTATCCGCATCAAACACATAATTATCTGGAGTACAAGCAGCATCGTAGGCACGAGCCACTTCCTGTGTTTCATCATAAAGATAAGGGAAAGGATAGCCAACTTCCGCCGCTAATTCCTTCATCTTTTCAGGAGAATCCTGTGGATAGCGAACAACATCATTCGAACTAATCGCTACAAAAGTAACACCCTTAGCGCTATAATCATTTGCTAAACGTACTAACTCGTCATTTACATGAATGACATAAGGACAATGGTTGCAAATAAACGTAATAACGAGTGCCTTTTCCACAGGAAAATCCGCCAAACGCATCATTTTGCCTGAAACGACATCAAGCAATTTAAAATCTGGAGCTTCCGTCCCCAGTGCAATCATCTTTGATTCTGTTAGTGCCATAAGATTATTTTTAGTTAAAAGTTATTAGTTATCCACGATAACTATCGAGAGTTGTTAGTCGTTTATCCTTTTTGCGACTAACTATCAAGTACTAACTTATTATTATTTACTTAAAGTTCTATAAAACGTAGTCTCAAAAGATGACGATAATGCATCCTTTAGCTGCGAAGCCTTCTAAAACATCCTCTCTTAATTTCACACCAAACGAACCAAGAGGTTGAACCCCTTGCTATAGAACATCGAAGGCTACCGCCTTCTCTAGAGTGCTGGCATCGCCTGATTAAGCTAAGTGTCAACCCCTAATCAAACCAACCACAACAACCTAAAAAACAAAGAGTTAAGCTACTGCAAAAAATACTAAATAATTAACCAATTTGAGACGATTACTACATTAGACATCGTTTAATTTGGGGGTCTCACACCACCGTGTTTAACTCTTAACTACTAACTCTTAACTCATAACTAACAAATCACTTACATTCTTCTGCGACGCCGACGACATATTTACGAACAACATCAATATCCGTTGCGACTTCCGCCCCTTTGAAACCACTTAAGGCGCCATTAGACAATTCTTTCTTGTAAGATTTAAGCAAATCTTTCGAAACAGGGAGGTAAGTCCAGTGCCATTTTTCCTCTTCGTAGCCGTGCGGACGTTCCGAACCTTTCGGTGAATAAGGTTGGCAAAAGCCATAAGCACCTGCATTTGCCGAAAGCCAATCATAAATCTTTTTCCCTTCCCCTCTTTCAAACCATGTATTAATTGTTCAAATCAATATCCGTGCCCCAATGGTGTCGAGAAGTGCCGGGCATAGAACTGTATTCCAAGATTTTCAAGGCGCGTGTACTAGGATCCGCAATCGTCTTCGACAAATCTAACCCACCGACTTTCCTTGACCCCGTCCATTTAGCTTCCCAGATGCTTCGTTGTCGGTCAAAAGGACGAGTAGCCGAAATAATTTTCAAATTCACACCATCCTTTATAGCCGCTTCATGCATTTTTTGAAAAGCGCTGTAAGCATCCTTTCGCATATACATCCCATTTCTAGAAGCATATTTTGTTTTAATCACCGTAAAATCAGGATGCTTACTAGGGACAAATTTCCCCATCAGATAATCACTATCCAAAGGCTTTGTCATAGAAACGGGTAAATCCTTTTCCGTTGCTTTCGAATCTGTACTAGCAGAAGGTACCGTTTTTTCGTCCGTTTCTTGCTCCACTTTTGGTGTCTCCTTTTCCTTCGCAATTTTATCCTTAAACGCAGAAGACGGCTCATTTGAAGGCGACTTACAAGCTGCCCAAACACTTAAAACAAGCACAATGAATAGTATCTTTTTCATAAATTATTGAAGAGTTACGAATTATCCGCGATAGCTATCGGGTTACGAATTAGGAGTTGCTCGCAAAGCATTTTTGCTCGCTTAATGCATCTCAATACTCAAATTCAAGACGTTGACAAGGGAAATTAAACAAACATTTCTCCTTAATTAAATTGGCCACTTTCGGTGGAACCATCTTATCCCACCCAGGCTCATCACTTCTCAACAAGCGCAAAACATCCTTAGAAAAAATGTGTAATTTATCTTCATTAAATCCTTGAATGTCTTCCAATTGATGATTCTCCAACAAGTGCTTGTAGAGAAATCGAATACCTTCCGGAATAGGAACATTATGACAATTCATCAACTCGGCACTTCCTTCTTGTAGCGAAGGATAGATGAAGAGTTTGACATTTTTAGAAAACAATTCGCCAAAGGCAGCCAAAAGTTGTCCTTCTTTGTTCTGATAATACCGTTCATTAATAATACTAAGCAAAACACGAACGCCAATCACTAGCCCCAAATGTTGAATCTTGTAATCCGAAAAATACTGAATCAATTTAGGGTAATTCTCACAATCAGAAATGATGACGGTTTGCCCCAAAGCACTGAGTAATTCGGCTCGATCCAAAAAATCTTGTTCGTCAATAGCCCCATCACTAGCCAGATTATCTAGGGTAATTTCAGGTAGAATAAACGTTTTCTTAGGATTTACTTCTTTATTTTTCAAAAAATTATCCCTCCCCGTCTTCAACATGTCCATATTTACCCAAGTGATTGGGCGGTAACTTCCTCGAATGATCAACAAGTTTTTCTTGTATAAAAACTCTGATGCATGGATGTTTCTACCATCAGCATCAAACATTGCCACCTCCGTCAAGCCATTTCGCACCATCCACAAGCTAACCAATCGATTGTCAATATGGCTAAAATCTGGCCCATCAATACGAATCAAATCAATTTGGACACGATCTCTAAGATTATCCATCAAGGAAACGACCAAGGATTCCACATCATCCGCATAATGAAAAGCACCATACACGAGGTTAGTTCCCAAGATTCCAACCGCCTGTTGTTGTAGTCGGTTGTCATTATCTTTCAACTTTACGTGCAGGACGATCTCATTAGGAGGGCCATCAGGTTGAAGCTGAAAACGTAAGCCCATCCAACCTTTTCCCTTATTGGTTTTTGCATAGTTGATAGCAGAAACCGTATCAGCAAAAGCAAAAAAACAAGCATCTGGGCGATGCTCGGTCAACCGTTCTTCCATCAATCCATACTCATGGTCTAGCATTTTGTACAATCTTGACTCACAAACATAGCGTCCTGATTTTTCGACACCATATATACAGTCACTATAGGTTTTGTCATAGGCTGACATCGTTTTAGCGATGGTTCCTGCTGCTGCGCCTACTTGAAAAAAGAGCCTAGCCACTTCCTGCCCTGCTCCAATTTCAGAGAATGTACCATATATTTTTTCATTTAGGTTGATTTCGAGCGCCTTTTGTTCTGGCTCAATAACTTGTCTAGCTGATCTTTTTTTCATGAACGGTTGAAATGTAAGTTGTTTTTTGCTTAAAATTCTACTTGCGCAAAGGTAATGATTTTTTAGGGCTTTACGATTACTCAAGACATCTGTAAAAGTATCTTTTTTTAGGAAAGAATATTTTACTAAATTTGATTGATTCTCACCAGACTGATTTGCAAGAATGTCTTTAATATGAAAAAATCGTAGCAAAATATTTACCTCCTTCCTCAATATTGTTATACCTTAGTGATGAGGAACCAAGCTTCAACGAAGTGATATTCCTAAAACTAAGAAAATCAAGCTTTAAAATGAAAATCCATATCTTTCCACATACACGAGTTCTTTTATTATCGACTGTTTTTATGCTTTGGAACGCTGTTGGGCTCCAAGCACAAGCACCTGATACCAAAAAACAGGAATACCCATTTTATACCGCAGAAGCAGAACGAAATGGCATTTGCCATGCTCGCGTACTCACACAAACCGTGTACGATACTGTCCCCGAAAGCATCCTTGCTAGTCCTCAATACACAAAGATTGAAACGGTAAAACCTAAATTTGAAACCATCGAAGATCAAATTATCATTAAGCCAGAATCTGTTCGGTATGAGATCATTCCTGCAACCTACGACACGGTTCAAGAAGAAGTGGTTGTTCATGATGCTTACGACTATTATTCTTTTGATGACGTAGACCTCAAGTATGAGGAAAAATGCTACCGTACCATCAAAGAAAGAGTTGAAGTGGAACCGCGAGAAGCTAAATGGAATATTCTCCGAAAAGAAAACTGCCAATCTAAAAACTGGGACGATTGTGTCTTTCTTGTTTTAGAAAATGTTCCAGAAAAAATTCATACAGAAGAAGTTCGGGTAAATGATTGTCCTCCCAAAGAACCCAAAACCGTCAATGTTCCTGCCAAAACAATGACCATATCTCGTCTAGTTCTAAAAACACCAGCTCAAATAAAAGAAGTTGTGGTTCCCGCTGAATTCGAAACCGTAAAACGCGTGGTCATCAGAGAATATGCTAGTACGACTCTTGTAGAAATCCCTACGACTTACTCTAGTGTGGATAAAAAAATAATCAATACTCCTGGAGGAAAAACGGAATTTGTACCTGTTCTTTGCCAAGAAAAAATTGAGAAACTGTATCCCAAAATACAGCAAAAGCTAAAGGATTTAGCCTACTACAAAGGAAAGCCCGATGGAAAACTTTCGGATAAATTCAAAGAAGCTATGATGCGATATCAGCTTGAAAATCACCTTCCTATAGGTCAATTCGATTACATCTCTCTAAATCATCTTGGACTAAAGGTTAG
>JAHDHB010000226.1:4945-9639 GCA_020631545.1 Saprospiraceae bacterium
GACATAGGACTTTTTTGTTCCAAAAAATTATCGCCATTTTTTAAAATCGTGAATAGTCTTACGATTTCGGTTTTGCAAGTAGCCAAGGGATTATCGACGCTATCGCTTGACATTGTATTAAAAATAATCGTAAAAATGATAGCTCCTTGAAGTACTCTCTCTCCTCGCCTCGATTTTTATAAGGTCTATGTAGATAAAACGGTGTGAATTCGGTTATTTTTTTATAATTTTGATGCAGTATTTTTAAAAACAAAGCATTGTTTTGTGAATGCTTGATTATTAAATTTTTATACAAAAGGATAGAACCAATGTACGGAGAAATTAGCGCAACTGACGAAAGTCTTAAGATGGTAGCTGATAGTGTTCGGGATTTTGCCGAAAAACACATCCGCCCCCACGTAATGGAATGGGACGAAAGCCAAGAATTTCCAGTAGAACTTTTTCACAAACTTGGTGAACAAGGTTTTATGGGCGTTTTAGTTCCAGAAGAATATGGCGGTTCAGGATTGGGCTACCAAGAATACATCTCTGTTATTGAAGAAGTTGCAAAGGTTGACAGCTCTATAGGTCTTTCTGTTGCTGCACACAATTCTCTATGTACAGGGCATATCCTTCAGTTTGGAAATGAAGAACAGAAGAAAAAATATCTACCTAAACTAGCTTCTGGCCAATGGATTGGCGCTTGGGGCTTGACGGAAGCAAACACCGGCTCCGATGCTGGTCGAATGCAATGTGTAGCGGAAAAAGATGGTGACTACTACGTTATCAACGGTACTAAGAACTGGATCACTCATGGTATCTCAGGAAACGTTGCTGTCGTTATTGTACGTACAGGCGAACTCCTTGATAGTCATGGCATGAGTGCCTTCATCATTGAGCGCGGCACGCCTGGTTTTGGTGCAGGAAAAAAGGAAAATAAGCTAGGCATGAGAGCTTCCGAAACAGCAGAATTGGTTTTCGACAACTGTCGAATCCATAAAAGTCAACTGCTAGGAAAAGAAGGCGACGGCTTTATTCAAGCGATGAAAATCTTAGATGGTGGTCGTATTTCTATTGCTGCCCTTTCCTTAGGCATCGCGAAAGGTTCCTACGAAGCTTCTGTAAAGTACGCTAAGCAACGTGAACAATTTGGCAAGCCGATTGCTAAATTCCAAGCGATTGCTTTCAAATTGGCGGATATGGCGACCAAAATCGAAGCGGCAGAATTGCTTACTCGTCAAGCGGCCTTCTTGAAAAACAACCATAAGAAAGTTACTACAGAGTCGGCTATGGCCAAGTATTATGCTTCCGAAATTTGCGTAGAAATCGCTACGGATGCTATCCAAATACATGGTGGCTATGGCTACACGAAGGAATTTCCTGTGGAAAAATTCTTCCGAGATTCCAAACTATGCACTATCGGAGAAGGGACTTCTGAAATCCAAAAATTGGTTATTTCTAGAAATATCTTGAAAGATTAATTGAAGGTACAGGGAGAGGTATTCTCCTTTTAAAATAATTAAAAGTCCTAGTAGAATTGTTGATTGTCAATGATTTTGCTAGGACTTTTCCTTTTTGAAATGGTGAGTCCTTCGAGATTTGAGAGGACTACCTCCTTCAAAGAAAGCTCAATTCAACATAAAACGTAGCGGAGTGCATGTTTCTCACACTCACATAGGTTCTCATTCACACACTCAACATCTGAATGCTGCCATAGCATGCCGAATTTTAGCTTATAGCTCGACCACGAGTTTTACGATGTGGGCAGCTCCTAGGAATCTGAATTAGATGCCACAACTTTCGTTTCTTTATAGCCTTGAAATAGTGCGAAACCAATTAAACAAAAGGCTAAGGCAGCAAGGCAGGAAACACGTACCCCCCAATCATTTTCCACACTTCGTCCTAGCAGAAGGAAAGAAGGAAAAATGAGATTGGCCAAGGAAACCCCTAGCTTCATCATGAAGGAACGAATGGCGTAGTACATACCAGCTTGATCGACTTTGTGTGTGGCGGCGTGCTCGTGAATTACATCGGCAATAATCGCCGTAGGCACGATACCGAATATAGCCATAGGGACGGCAGTAATAATGGCAAGTCCAGTCAATAAAACACTTATCGGAAGGTCTAAATTGCCTAAGGAATAAACAAGCCCAAAGGCTAAAGCAAAAACTAGAAAACCAAAGGAAATCACTGGTTTTTTACCGTAGCGATTCGCCGCCATATTGACTGGTACGTAGTATAAAAAGCTGATGAAAAAGGCTCCCGTAAGAAAGTAGGTCGTATAGGCTAGTTCGAGTTTGAGGAGCAACGTAACGTAGTACACCATCCCTACTTGTATAATCGTAATCGCTAGCCAGTAAGTTAAATCTGAAAGGAGGAAAAAACGAAAATTGCGATTTCCCCAAACGGATTGGATAGATTCTAATAGTGGAATTGAGGTGTTTTCTTGCTGGCTATACTTGTTTTCATCCAAAAAGAAAACGGGGAACAACATGCATAGCATAGCAATAAAACAATAGATAGCAAGGGCTACTTGGAAAGCTTGCGTAGCGCTCATACTCTCCTTCAGACCGTCGATTACGGCATAAATCGTATTTCCGATAAGAAACCCCAAGGCCCACGTTACTGAAATCAAGGTACTAATCAGCATCCTATCCTTAGGATGATGCCCTAACTCGCTGATCAAGGCGTTGTAGGGGATGGTATAGAAGGTAAAACAGATGTAAAACAGAAAAATACAAGCCATCACCCAAATCGTATTGACCGTCAGGCTATCGCTTATCGGAAGAAATACAAGGAAGGAGAATAACGCAAACGGTATTGCCCCTAAGAGCAAAAATAATTTTCGCTTGCCCATTTTTGCCTGACTCCGATCTGATAAATTGGCGATGAAAGGATCCGTAATGGCATCAAATAAACGACCTCCAAAAGTAACCAAGCCTTGCACGGTAAGCAATCCTAGTATGGCTCCTTGAAATATAAAAACAGGGAAAGTGGCTTCTCCGGTCTCTGGTGGCATATAAAAAAAAGTAAATAAATTTAAGACACCAAAACTAGCTAAAGACCAACCTAGTTGACCGATTGCATAGAGCATCAGAACTCGTAAAGGAGCGCGTAAGGCTTGCGGCTTATTGATAAGGCGTTATTTTTATACAAATGAAAAATACATAGTCAAGCTATAATAAAGTCAAATTTTCATCAACTTTTGCTTGAGATGTGACATTAACTGCTTAGCAAGGGTAAATATAACTTTTTTTCTCGCCGTAACAAAATAGCCACCTGATCTTCAAGGATCGCGAAGACATTCACAATTTCAAAAGTTGACGAAAAAAACCTGATAGCTATGGCGGAAAGTCTTACGTCCTTGGTCAAGGAGTTTTTTCAAGTGTTAGCGACCAAAATTCCTAGTGTTCAAATGTAATGGTATTGTAAAAAGTGCTTAGGCTATGCTTAATTATTTTTCTTGTATTGTCCTGTTCAAGGGAGTTCAAGCATTTCTAATACAAAAATAAGACAATCCCTTCCTTATTTTTTTAGTCACAATTTAAACTACAAAAACCAGCAAAAACAATTTCAAATCTACCAAAAAACAACAAAACAAAGGCACAAAAAAACATCATTAAGCTATAATATTCAAGAAGTTTTAGAAAAATAAAATCAAACTCTAGGATAGTCTATTTGTGATTGCTAACTTTAAGGTGTAAACAACTGGTGGACCGTATACTTTTTTCATTATTTTATCCAAAAACCAACAAAAAATGAAAAAGCTACTGACAATGGTCTTACTCGGCCTGTTTCTTAGCGTATTTATCTCCTGTGAAAAAGAGGAACCGGATATCGATGCATTTCTAAACAATCAAATGCATAGAGTGTCTACTACTGAAACTTTCAACCAAGGAGAAGGAACCAACAATTTTGCCCAAGATGGTTCTGCTATTGAATTGAAAGGCCTTGAAATGCCTACGGTAAAAACCACTATTTCAGATTAGACTCGAAATAAACGGAATTGAGAAAGGGTTGTCCTGCTAATTTTGCAGAATAGCCCTTTTTCTTTCATTCGATTGCCTAACGTGGCGAAGCCACTACCATTTAGAGAAGAGTCGTGGGTAGAGAGTAAAAGGACTTGATTTTTCTTCGAAAAACCGACATACTATTTACGGTAAATCTCTCTACTCCCGATAAGTATCGCGGACCACAAGAAGCACTAAAATTGAGCGAAATCAAAAAACAATTTTAATATCCTGCCATTTTTGCGCAGAAATTCACTCGGGAGATACTAAGGCGCTTAAAAAATAAACGATTCCAGAACAAAGTAGATAAAAAATCTAATGTAGGCGTACTGCCCCCTCCTTCCATCAATACCATTTCATTAGCAGGGATATAGGGATTCGAACCCTAGCAGAGCGGTTTTGGAGACCACTTGGCACAACCTACGCTTATCCCTTTGTTGAGAGAGTGGGTGTGTGATGGAGAGTGGGTGTGTATCGTCACACACTCTATCTAGTGGCAATACGGGAATCGAACCCTACCCTCTCCGGCTTCAACGGAGTGCTCTCACCTAGTGAGCTATATTGCCTTTGCTGGTGTGATGGTGTGTGCGTGTGGTTCTCACTCTCCACTCTCACTCTCAATTTTGTCGCGCAGACGAGACTCGAACTCGTAGCCTAGGATCATGAGTCCTAAATGTTGGCCAATTACACCACCGCGCAAGTTGG
>JAHDHB010000227.1 GCA_020631545.1 Saprospiraceae bacterium
ACCCAACGCACATAGGCCATGCCGCAAGTGTGCGTGAGAGCTTGAGTGCGAGAGCGCCTAAACAGTTCGTTATCAACACTAAGTAGATCTTTGTTTCTTCAGGGGAATATCCTTGAAATGACAGGTCTATTATTGTCGGGTTAATAACAGGAAAGTACTTTAATTGAAAGTACTTTCCTGTTATTAAGATTTTATTCAATCTTAACTAAACGTTTGACTACTTTCTGCGTATTGTTTTCATCAACAATCATCAAAAAGTAAATCCCATTCAACAAATCAGAACACTCAATTTCAGTATTAGTGTTAAATTTTCCTGAATCTATAATTTGACCCATTGAATTCGCTAGTGTGAAATACAGGTTTTCTTCTTGCTCCAGTTCTTTTAATGAAACATAGATTTTGTCCTGAATAGGATTCGGCCACACGTTAATAGAAATTTCGTCTAGAAAAACTGGGGGAGATTCCTGTTTTAGAGTTCTTTTATGTGGGTTAATTGTACAAGGCTGATAATCATTGCAAGTATTACTTAACCATGTTACTATAATATGATCTTTATCATCAAAGTAAAACAATTTTCCAAAATCATCAATAACGAGAAATTCTGTATCATTTTGCGTATCAGGTAAATTTTCATAATTCCAACCAGATTTATAATATAATGTACTGATTGAACCATTAGCATTTTTATAATAAACTTTACTTGGAACCTCGCCCATAGTTATAGGAGAATAACCTGCCGAAAGAGGGTATGAATTATCATGCTGATAAGCATACCAAGTATTCCCAAAAGGAAAAGCTTGCCCAATCTTATTTGATTGGTTTTTAAAGTAAATGGTTCCGTTACTACTAACTGCAAAGGAGCTAAAGCTAGACACAACACCAGCCCAATAAATGGAAGTTGCCGCCCAATCACCATTCAAGTAGTGTACCCCAACAATGTTATTAGAAGTATTGATGTAATACAACTTACCATTTCCCGAGGATCTAATTTGGCTAAAAGCACCTATATTAGGAAAATTCTTGTGTTCGTATCCTAACCAATTCCCCGAATATGTTTTGTAAACCTGATGCAACTTACTTCCTATATTTTTGTAAAAAATCTTATTAGAGGCAAAAACAGATATAGGACTATATGAAGCAGCCTTTTGTGCATACAGTGGTATTTCATAGTTCCAATCATTTATAGTAGTATCATACCACACGACCACAGGATAACCATCACTCCCAATATAATATACATTATCATTGTCGTCTATTGAAATGGGACTGTCATAACGAACTTTTGGAAAATTCTCGTGTACGTAAGGCATCCATCGCTCATTTCCTAGATACATCCATTTGTGCATTTGTTGCAAGTATCCATCTTTATTTCTATAAAATAACTTTGAGGCGCTGATTAAACCTATTGGACTCCTTGTCGCGATTCTTTCATTGGCTAACCAAGGCTCAACCTCTTCAATTTCCCAACAAGAATCTTGGAAAAAGTAATGATAAAGTTTTCCGTCATTTCCTCTATAGAAGATATCTCCGTTTTCTGCCACTGCAAGTCCTCCCAAACCATCATGAGGTGGTCTATCCTCTGTTACCTTTTTAGTTTTCCACTCATCAGCAACAGGTGTTCCATTTTCCAAAATAATCTTAAATGCATAATCAGGTAATGCACTAGACTGCGTACTCCTTTTTGCAAGGATAGGGATATCAACAACTAACACCCCTAAGGAGTTTGGCGTTATGTTTTGTGTAGAAATAATTCCTCCTAGGCCATCTGTTTTATGCCACTCTACACGATAATTCCCGTCACAAACAATATCCTTAAAAGTCATCGTTGCCCCTATTACAGGATCAACATAAGAGTTCAACTGCTGTGTCGTATCAGAGTATTGTCCTTGCGGATCACTATGCAAAAAATTCTTAGGATCATAAAAGGTTGTATCAATGGAACCACATCCAATACTATGAGGCAAATTATACCAGTTATTGTTCAAGTTATGAACCCAACCAAGTATTCTTCTATCACTTTTTAAAGCATAGACTTCTACCAAATCACTGCTAGTTAAAATTTGAGGGTTTATGGAGAGATCGTAGTCTGCATTATCGTAGGTTGAATTAACGTTTTGACAACCATCAAAAAAATTCTCCGTAATATCAATACAATCTGCCCTAGGATAATTTTCACTGCAATCAAGTCCAGCAGTACTACATGCGTTTCTGATTGGAGTATACAGATAATCGTTTAATCTTTCATTTTCAAAAAAAGCACTCACCGGCCTAAAATACACCGACATATCTTTTTTCACCATACTATAATTCGCATGAACATAGCCATATGTCCAAAATGTCATAGCAGTTGAGAAGGCTCCAGAAAAAGAAGAAGACCAAATTGTATTTCTATTATGTACTAGAGGGTCCAGATCTGTCGCAGCTGAAGTGTAATAACATAATCCTTTAGCTTTATGGCCAAATTCCCCTATGTGAAATGGTTTTTTGTATTTTTTTAAATGATGCTGTGCCATGTAAGAATATCGATTCCCTTTATTTAAGTAGTTGGAATATCCATGACAGTCTGTATAGTCTACAAAATTGCTTTGATTAAATATGGGGCCTCCTGTTAATAAAGAAGTCCCACTAGTTATCATCACTCTAGGAGAAATTTGTTTACAATACATGGCAAGTTTTATAAACCCACTGTCGACTTTTTCAATGTTCTGATGATATGGATGTGAGGAATTTTGTACACCAAACCCTTCAAATTCTGTCATTAATTCGATTGATGCAAGGCTAGTCGAATAGCCCCATCTTGACAAAATATACCTTAATTTTCTTTTTAGGTATAGCGAAGGATCAAGATTTGTTCCATTAGCACTTGTAAAAATATCAATAGCACTATTAACCCCTGGTATTTGATTATAAGGGTTGCTAGACCATTTGTTGGGGCTTACAATACGTTCATCAAAGTGCTCCCATGTCCAAGCTCCAAGTTGTATGTATATGCCATTACTATCAGCATGAGCAAAGATTTCATCAAGATCTTGGGCTCTGTTTTGGAATCCTTCATAATTACCAAGAACATCCCATTCAATCTCCGTTGCACTAGGGTAGAAATAGTATTTAATAAAATTCCCTCCATTAGAAGCAAAATCATCAAGAATCCACTTAAGAGACTTAACTAAATTAGTAGGGTATTCGTTTTCACCATTATTATTCCCAGGAAAGGCACGAGGACCACCCCCTAAAATCCCAGCAACTTCAGAAGTAAAAGGAGATAAGGTTTCAGCTATCCCAAAGAAAGGGGAGCCATCTGAAAATTCAAGGTAATTTCCTCCATTTGGAAATCTCAAAAAACCATGGTCTGATGAAGTAGCTTTATCTATCCCAGAAATAGAAAAAACAACTGGGTATTGAATAGGTAAAGATAAAGGTAATTCGAAGAAAAGATTTAATCTGTAGGTTTTCTTTTCGTCAATTGTAAATCTCAACCTCCATTTAGTACTCTGATTGTTACAAACTGTAGTCGCTTGTCCAGTAGAATCTTTTTCGTATTCTATTAAATAAAAACCTTCAATCGTTTTGACCAAATTCCCACTCAATTCTTCTCTTAATTCACCAAAGATCCTAATCTCATCAGGATTATAGGGATTTATACTTCCCATGTCAATTTCTGCTTGTATGTTTGGTACTATAGAAATACCAATTTCTATTTTTTCGTAAATAGGAGAACTAAATGTTGAACTTGATATAGGAGTTAATATCTGGGTAGGAGTTAATATCTGGGTAGAAGTTATTTGGCCTTTACAAAAAGGAATATAAAAAAAGCAAAACAGCAAACAATACATTAATTTTTTCATAGTACATTAAATTTAAATTGTGAAAATTTAATGTATGCTGTTTTTTTGTAGAAAGAATAATTGGTCTTAGTCTCTATGTAGTAAAGGTAGAAAAATGGCTCGAATTTCTAGAGAAATAAAATTTTGTGAAAAAGATCAATATTCGAAAGTCCAAAGTGTCCCTTGGCGGAACAACTATTTACGCAGTTTTCTCCTATTTATGAACAAAAATCCTTCTGTAAAAGTTCCCAAAAATCCATTTTGACTTATACAAAGACCAAAATAGATTAAACACAAATACCATTTAGAAGCAAACCGCAATTCTCGGTTTGAATAAAAAACATGTTTCCAGGGAAGTATAAGAAGTAACCTTCGAGCTGTAGGGCTTAGATTGTTAGAAGCAAAAATAGAAGATTACTATTTCAACCTGAGAATTCCTTGGAGGCAAATTGAAAAGTCTAATAACTAAGTATATTTTACCGGCCAAGAAACAACCGATAGCCAACGACAGGAAGAATAGGCAAAAGCGTAACGCGCTGCAAGGCTCTTCCTGTAATATTCTCTTCTTCCAAGGACTCGTATTCGTACAGCACATTCCTTCGATGATAGGCGTTGTAAAGACCTAGGGAAAGCTGATGACCACCCCATTTTGTTGGAAAATGGAAGTCAACACCAAGATTTAAACGATGATTGGCAGGGAGACGGTAGTCGTTTTTGCTACGGCTTAAGATGTCTACATTATCAAAACCTTCTCCAAACAGAAAATTGCTGTAAGAACTTCTGACTAAAGTAATTGGCCGCCCAGTCGTGTATTGCCAATTCAAGGAAAAATGGGTGTTTTTAGTGGCTTTATAATTAAAATAGAGCTTAAGCGAATGACGGCTGTCGAAGGAAAAAGGAAAGCTGCTACCACCGTTGAGACGCTCAAATTTTCGCGTCGATTTTGCGAGGGTATAATTCACCCCAGTTGTATATTTTTCATGATTTTTTTTGAGGGATGTCTCCCAACCATAACTCTCTCCCTTTCCTGAAACGACTTCTTCTTCCCAAGATGCTGTACTGACTTGAGTCAATTGCGGCAAGCCTACACTTTCTTGATAAGCAAGCATTTGATTCATTATCTTGTAATAAACTTCCGAACGCAAGGTCCATTCCTCCTTAATTCCCCAGTCTGCCCCTAGCGTCCATTGCCAAGAACGTTGGGGCTTTATGAAGCGAGTGGAAGGCACCCAAATATCGTTGGGCAATCCAGCTCCAAAAGAAGAAAGTAAGTGTACATATTGCGCCATATAAGTGGCCGTAAGCCCAAGCAGTACGTTGGGTCTAAGCGCATAATTCAAGGCAAGGCGTGGCTCTACAGCGTAGTAATTCTTACCCTCTGTGGTAAAACCAGTCGTACGCAAACCAGTATTGGCTGAAAAAGCCTTCCACCGAATATTATCTTGAGCATAGAGCGCAAATTCATTGACATGAAAATAATTTTCCTCCAATACCCGCTCAAAAAAAGCTTCCGCAGAGTCTAGCTCAATATCATCGTCCAAATCTTCCGCAAAAAGAACGCCTGAATCGAAGCTCCGATAGCGATAACTCCCTCCAAATTCCAAGGAATGGATAGGCGAATGTGAATAGTCAAAATCAAACCTCAACGCTCTTTCTATAATGTTCGATTTAAATTCTAAATAAGCTTCTGCCCTATCGATTTCCTCATTGTCCTCATCAAGTTGGGCAAATTCACTACCCGTAAAACTATCATAATTGTAACGGCTGTAAGTTGCCGTCAAATTACTGAACAACTTACTCCCGTACTGGTGATTCCAACGTAAGGAAGAAATGAGATTGCCCCAAGAAATATCTTGGAGATAATTTCTTCGGTAAATAGATTCATCATCAGGCTCAAGACTTAAATTCTCTTCAAAATTATCATCATCCAAATAGCTATCGCTTCCAGAATAGTAGCTAAGGAACAAGCGATTTTTTGAATTCAACCGCCAATTCACTTTTCCATTAAAATCTTGAAACCCATAGTTGATGCTGATTTTTTCCTCTTCCCGCGCTAAAGCAGCATATAGCCCAACCAAAGGCTCCAAAATAGAACGTCTAGCCGATAGAAAAAAACTGGCTTTATCCTTCACAATCGGCCCCTCCAAGGCAAGACTAGCGGCGATGGTTCCTAGCTTAACCTCTCCAGAAAATCGTTGGTTATTTCCTTCTTTAGTCCTGACATCCAAGACAGAAGACAAACGCCCTCCATACCTAGCCGAAAAACCATCTTTCTGGAAAGCTGCTTGTTTTACGGTATTGGCATTAAATATCGAAATCAAACCTAAGGCATGGGAAGGATTATAAACCGGCACACCATCCATCAGAGTTAAGTTTTGCCCCACTTCCCCACCTCTTACATGCATCCCGCCGAAGCCGTCTGCTCCTGTTTCCACACCAGCCAAAGCATAGCAACGTTGCAAAATATCAACCTCTCCTCCTAGGGAAGAAGCGGCTGTATTCCTAGCAGGATTTAAAATTTCTATCGTTTCACTGCTATCCTTAACTACATTTTCTACGCTTGTGTTTATGGGCGCTACGACAAGGACTTCCGCTAGGACTAAGGAAGTTTTCAGTCTGACGTTCAAGTCTTTATTGGCAGTCAAAACAATTCGCTTTTTCTCTACTTGATAGCCTAGATAGGAGAAATTAAGGTCATATTCTCCTTCGACTAAGGTCAAGCTAAAAAAACCGTACTCGTTTGTCGTTGTTCCCTTACCTGTTTTCGTATCAAAAATAGTAGCGCCAATCAAGGCTTCCCCTGTTGCATCATCTTCCATATAACCACTAAGCGTTCGCTTTTCCAATCGTTTGGCCAACAACAATACGCTAGTATCATCTACCTGATATTGAACGTTATATCCCTTGAGGCAATCCTCTAAAATTTCCTTTACGGTAGCTGTTTTATTTATAGAAATTTTCTTTTGCTTGGGAAAGATGGAACTATCAAAGGAAATACTCCAACCTGTTTGCTCACTCAATAAAAATATCGCGTCAGCTATTGTGCTATTTTTTACTTCAAAATCAACTTTTTGCTCTAACAGGGATTGCCCCGCAAGGAAATTCATCCAGCAGAGTAATACTAAAAAGGTGATGTGTAGACGTCTTCTTGTTGAGTTGAACATTGTCATAGCGATAAAATCACCACAAAAATAACCGCTTTTTAGTTATTTTCTGAGGTTTATTTTTACTTGGACAACTTAAAAGGGGGAATCCCCTATGTGATGTGCTATTTTGTTTTAGATTTTTTTAACAGCCCCTAAGGAATTTTCTACGCTATTTACCTAATCCCAATTTTCATTACAAAGATCTTCATGCCTAACATATTCGCCTGCGTCCATTCTTGAAATAGCTTCATTAATTTTCGTCTCGAATAGTTCGCTAGTTAAAGCTTCTCCATCAATCCTATACGCTACTACATTAGGAGCTACCTTTTCTTCTTTACCCAATAATAAATTAAGAATCTTCGTTAAGAGATCCTTATCATTTACGGTGTTTAGAAGATTGTGTATAGTTAATTTTAATTCTTGTGCCAACATAATTTTATTATTATTGAACCAATTTACAAAAAAAATAGAATTTTGCTTAAAATAGTGTTTTCTTCCTCTTATTCTAGGGGTACTAATCATAAGTAATAGATAGTTTAGGTGCGGTGATTTTTTTGTTAGACAAGGCGCAAAGAGGAAAAATAGCCGTAGCTACCTGACCGATGAGCAACACAGGATAACGGAAAAATACTTTTATGAACGTCTCTTTTTATATCTTAATGAATGATGTAGGCTCGTGGTTCCATCTTAGAAAATAAGTAGCTCAATCCATAACAATCATTTTTGCTGAACCGATGATTTTTTCATTTTGCGTTACAATAGTAAAATAAGTGCCAGTTATTAATTTGTCTATATTAAACATTATATCTTGTCCTGAAATATTTCCAATCTCTAAGACTTTTTGCCCCTTAAGATCATATACACTTAACTCAGCATTAGTCAGATAGTAGCTGAATTGAATATTAACATAGGAGGTTGACGGGTTAGGGTAAATAACAAGTTTGGGAAAGGCTAAATATTCTTCAATAATATTCGTCATGATTTGTGGCCCAATTTGCCCAACAAAAACATCTATGCTGTTATTCACTATAAAAATAGAATCAAGCGCCATTGAATTGCTGGTCGAACGTCCAAATGCATATACGTTACCATAAATATCCGTTGACAAATCATATATTTCATCATTGTCTTCACCTCCACCACTTTTAGACCAAATTTCTGCCCCACTAGAAGTGTACTTTACAATAAAAAAATCATTGTGATGCAATGTATCATAATTCATAAGTGTGTCACTACCAAGTACTAAAGTTGGCGCATAGAACCTTCCACCCACAAAGTAATCCCCTGCGGGATCAGCAGTAACAGTACGTGCAACAGCGGCATTGTCAATTCCTCCCGCTGTTTTAGCCCATTTCACATTACCATTATTGTCAAGGTTGACAGCAAACATATTAAAGACTCCATTCTTCATTATCGTATAGGAATCAAAAACTAGCGAATCGCTGGAATATGTTCCAACAATACATACATTTCCTATACTATCCGTAGCAATGGAATGACAATAATCAAATCTTTCACCACCGAAACGTCTCGTCCAAAGTGGCGTTCCAGTCGTATCATACTTTGCAAGAAACAAATCACCTAGTCCTGCGAATAACATCGTATCTGTTCCTATAATTAGGTGTGATCGAAATCCACCACCAATAAAGATATTCCCATAGGGATCCGCAGATATCGAAGTGCCTGTCACATCGCTTGAGCCCTCTACAGTTTCCGCCCATATCAAGTTTCCAGAAGGGGTATACTTTACGATAAACATATTGCCTCTATAAAGTACAGGGTTATCTAAAATGATAGTTCCGAATTGGATAGTCTCTCCAGAAAATCGTCCTGTGCAATAAAGATTACCTGTTTGGTCAATGCACATGGAAGTTATTTCATCATTTCCAAGATTAGGCACACTTCTAGCCCACAACTCATTCCCATTTGAATCATATTTTACAATAAAAAAATCTCCTCTTCCTAGCTCACCATTAACTAAAGTGTCATTTCCAAAATAGAGTGTATCAGAATAAAAAAAACCTCCGATATAAATATCTCCGGATGCATCAACCGTTATAGCTTCCGATTCCTCACTCCCCGCTTTACCAAATTTTCTCGCCCAAATAGGATTCCCGTTTAGGTCATATTTAATAACAAATACATCCACGCCGCCATAAATATCCGTACTAGAATTAATTAAGGTATCTGTTCCTACAATCATTTGAGGGGATTCGAATACTCCTGATACAAAAACATTTCCTTGCGAATCTGTCGTCATTGTGCCCGAATACTCTCGTTCTATCCCTCCTATACCATTGACCCAAGACCATTTCGGTGCTTGAGCTGAGATTGTAGTAATATTGAATCCTCCCCCAAGCAAGAGAATCGCTAGAACAAAAATCAAATTTCGTTGGGGGGAAAAGTGGATTAGGCTAAGTTCTTTTGGTGCTAACACTATGTTGAGCATTTCTTTGCTTTTTGGAATTTAATTAATCGTATATCTTTAGACTACAACTAAGTTAATGAATTCCTATTGGACTTCCAACTATATTAATCTATTTTTAGAGATATCCCAACGAGCTTCAAATTCCTAATTTATACAAATCATCGTAGCATCTATTTCACAACTCCACCACCTCATAAGCCTCCACATCCTTGGTTTCACTGCTAAAATTAATTCCA
>JAHDHB010000228.1:0-3187 GCA_020631545.1 Saprospiraceae bacterium
TAAAGCACCGATTATTTTATTTTTTTGAGTGCCTGGAGACGATTCCAGTACTAGGCCGGCAGCTCCTGCATACACGACAAACGCCATATTCTTGCCTAAGGTTATTCACAAGTAGTTTTAAGGCAGACTTTAACAAAGGAAGTTTATTGGCAGAACCCATTGAGCCTGAAACATCAAGCAAGAAGACTAAATTGGTGTTGGGGGCTTTTTCTAAGTCGATTTCTTTCCCTTGTAAACCAATGTGTACAAGTTGATTTTCCTTGCTCCAAGGACATTCCGACATTTCGGTAATAACCTTGAAAGGATGTTCATCTGTTGGTTTTGGGTAATCATAGTCGAAATAATTGACCATTTCTTCTATGCGCACCGCATCTTTTGGCGGAAGTTGATTGCTGGTAATGTAGCGGCGGATATTGCTGTAAGAAGCTCTATCCACATCAATGGAGAAGGTAGACAAAGGATCGTTTTTGACTTCCTTAAAATTATTTTCTACGATAGGCGAATAATCTTCTGTATTGTGTACCTGCGGTTTGGCATCTCTTGGTGCTGGAGGCGGTGGCGGAGTTCTAGGAGCCATTTTTCCTGCAAGAGCTGATGTAGGTGCTGTCGGACTCGGTTTTGATTTTTTTCTACCTTTTGGCCTTGAGGCGGGCAATCTAGTTATTTTTTCACCAGAGACTGATTGCACGGCATAAGAAAGTGATTTTGTTTGTCGTTCTTTATGAGCCGTTACGACCACTTCATCCATAGTGACCATTCCTGAACTCATTTCGATGTCGAGCACCTTAGTTTCCCCATCTTTTAGAACAATGCCTGTTGTTATTTTATCCATATAACCAACATATTGGCATTTTATTTCGTAGGTTCCTGCGGAAATTGACGCGAATTCGTAGCGGCCATCAATATCGGTTGTTACGCCATTTACTGGAGTCCCATTTTGCAGTAGGGATAAGGTGACAAAGGGGAGTGCTTCACCGCTCTCTTGATCTTTGATGGTTCCTTTGATCGTCGCTGTAGCAAAAAGGATATTTGTGAATAAGCAAGCCAATAGAATGCTGAGGATATGTTTCATAGTCCGTAAAGTTTGTTAGTGAGAGAAATGACAGGGCAGGGCTACGCCTATAGCAAGGAAGCCTTGTTGTCTGTTTTTACCTTAATGATGAATGCTTGGACGGAATTTGTCCTTTTATCTCTGCGCAGTTATTAGTAGAGATGCGGGGTGTTTTGTTTTTGGTGTGTACAAGAAATATTTTTTTGTAAAAAGATGTTTTAACGTTTTTTTATAGTAATCTAAGAGTTGGCAGATTGTGGTGTAATAGTTTGTAAATCAAATTTATAGATTTAAAAGTAAAAGGTGGAATCCGATGGAATTATAAAGAGTGCACACTCACACACCAACACACACTCACACGCCAACACACTAGTATTTATCCAACAAGCTTTGCTGCTGCTTTAAGGCTTGTTTGAATTCCTTGTACAATCGATTCGTCAAGTCTTCGACAGAAAGTGAATCTTTAATGCTGGCGACTCCTTGGCCAGCAGACCATAAATCCTTCCACGCTTTGCCCTCTACATTCATTTTTTCTTCGCTGAAATCAATTTTAACTTTGCTCTCTAGCATTTCTTTGGTAATACCTGCACTTTCAAGACTTTGCCAAATGTAATTAGCTTTGATCCCGGACACTGCTGCGGTATATACAATATCCTTTGTCCCTGCATTGATAATCATTTGTTGGTATTTTTCTGAGGCAATGGCTTCATGAGTATTGATGAAACGTGTGCCCATGTAAGCTAAATCCGCCCCCATTTGTAGTGCCGTAGCAATGTCTTGTCCGGTGCTTAAGGTACCAGCAAGTAAAATTAAACCGTCAAATATTTCTCTGATTTCTGCTACAAAAGGAATAGGATTGAGCATACCGCCGTGGCCTCCTGCACCATTGCAGACCAAAATTAGACCGTCTACGCCTGCGGCAATCGCTTTTTCAGCGTGTCTTTTGTTGATAACATCATGAAAAACCAAACCGCCATAACTATGCACACGGTCAACCAATTCCCCGACAGCACCAAGGGAGGTAATGATGATGGGAACTTCTTGCCGAATACAGATTTCTAAATCTGCTTGTACTCTAGGGTTGGATTTATGGACAATAAGATTGACGCCATAAGGAGGTAGTTTCTTGCCGGTGGCTGCTTCATGTGCCTTTAGTTCTTCCTTTATTTTGATCAACCACTGCTCAAAACCTTCTGAACTTCTATTGTTCAAGGCTGGAAATGTTCCTATTAGCCCATTTTTGCAACTCGCTAGTACCAAGTCAAGCTGTGAGACGATGAACATGGGCGAAGCGACTAAGGGAAGTCGTAAATGGAGTTTGGACAAAAGTTCTGCTCTTCTTGACATGGTATTTTTAGTTAGGAGTTAGGAGTTAGGAGTTAGGAGTTGCCGTTTTGGCGAAATGGGGGGGAGTGTTTTTGACTTTATAGGATTAAAAATGCGGATTGCCATTGCTTGATACTTTCTAGTGGATAAATCAACATGATGACATTGATAATCAAGCTGTCTTTTATGGTTAAAATAAGCCCAATTTCTACTAGAATAAATAAGGCTAAAGACTTCCAGAAGCCTAAATAATAGGCGAGGACAAATCCTAGACCACAGTAAAACAAATCTCCTATCGAATTAAAGATGGTATCTCCAGAGTACCCCAAGGCGCCCGCTTCCCGATAACGGTCTATGATGGCGGGGGAATTTTCTGCTACTTCCCAAATGGCTTCAATCAAAACGGCGATGGTTCCTCTCCACCATAAAGATAACTTATTAGCGAAGAGATACAAGAGTCCAAAAAATAAAATGCCGTGCAAAGCATGGGAAAAACTATAAGGATCGGTAAATTGTTGAGAGTTTTCAGGCCCCCAAGCATCACTCACCCAGAAGCGAATAGCGCCACTAGCAGAAAACCATAGCCTTCCTTCCCATCGAAGAATAACGATCATGACAAGGGTAACCAATAACAATCCCAACAGAGGAAATACTATTTTTTTATTCGAATCCATCCCAAATACTTGATGTGAAAATGATTATATGAGTTGAAGCTTACTAGCCAGTTGACAGGTAAGGAGCAAGGCCAGCAGTAGGCATGACACCATAAATAGTCGCTCTAAGCAGTACAACAACTCCTAACTCCTAACT
>JAHDHB010000228.1:3287-9610 GCA_020631545.1 Saprospiraceae bacterium
TAACTCCTAACTAAAAACCTATTTACTTCTTAAGGCTTCTCCAAAAGCGGCGAACATGGATTTTAGGAAAGGATCGTTATTAAAACGAGCGATTTCTTCAACCATTGGTTCTATTTCCCTATCTACAATAGCTAGTAGCCCTTTTCTGAAATACTGCTTGGATTGCTGATAGACAAGGCCGTAAACGCCTAGCACTTTTTGGAGGTGCTTTTCTGCTCGCTCTAGCACCTCTTCCACTTCTACAGATTCGTCTACAAGACCAACGGCCAAGGCTTCATCACTATTGTAGAGCTTCATTTTTTGAACAGCCTTCCAAGCATTTTTTTCGCCTAGGTGATAAGCATAGACGTCGCATAACATCTCAGGAATCTGCATAGACATTCTAAATTCATGCATTCCAATGGTGTGCTTCTTCCCTTTGCCCATGACTCGATAGTCTGCACAAAGCGCTAATATCGTTCCTCCTGCTGGGGCATAGCCTGTTAAGGCACAAACGAAGGGCTTGGAAAAACGAATCATGGCTTGAACGGCCCCAAGATATTGACGCCAAAACTCCTTGCCGCCCTCTTCGTCCAGCCCACTGAGTTCAAGGACATCCAGCCCGGCACTGAAAACATGTGGTTTCCCAGTGAGAATAACTCCATTAACCGAGGCATCCGCATCTAGTTTTAGAAAAGTCTCCCTTAAAGCCCGTATTAAGGCCGTATTGATGGCATTGACCTTACCATGATCGATGGTAAGGATAGTATAGCCGTTTTTTTCTTCAAGGTGAAGCATATGAATGGTATTTTATTTCAGTGTTTGCAAATTTAACTGATAATGAACGACCATTTCTAAAAATGCCATAGAAAATACTTGGAATTTTTAGGCCTAAAAAAGGAAGCTCCTTGTCGAAGTATACTTGATTTAGCTTAAAACCTGAGTTCGATTATTAATTCTTGAGTTTACTCCGAAAAGTAGGAATTAATGAAAAAATACGATTTATGAGGTAAGATATATGAAGCCCTCATGGCGTAAATTGTTATTTGCTAGCAAATAATAAACATCATACTTCTTAAATTTTACATCATATTTTGTAAAATAAAGGCTTTAAATATTTTTTGGGCAGCTAATCCCGCTATCCGTTTGTAGTCGGCGCCCTGTAGCAGCATTCAGCATGGTCGTACAGGCATCTTCCTAAACGTCAGCTACCTGTACTCCCTGCTTCATAGCAGCTACAGCGCACCGCCTATCACTTCTATCGGGGCTGCAAATCCTTGATAAACAAATAGTAATGTTGGTGTAGGGGCAGCCGGTTTTTCTACAAACTAAGACCTGAAAAAAATTAATAGAATTCAGTTTACTCCGAAAAATAGGAATTAATGAAAAAAATATGATTTATGAGGTAAGATGCACGAAGTAGTCGTTATGCAAGTTATTATTTATTAGCAAATAATAAACATCATACTTCTTACATCATATTTTCAAGAAGAGCCTTTTCGGAGTGGCCTCAGAATTCAGGTTTATAAAAAATGTAGAAGCCATTCCCCTATTCGGTTCAAGTCATTTTATAAATATCTCCTTTACATCGATAGAAACCTCCTTGAGAAGCTTCTCTTATCTCATCTACGATGTATTTTTTGCCCTCTATTCTAAGGTTTTTAGGAAATTGGACATTCCATTTTTGATTATAGCCTTCAGAAAGGACACGCATCCTTAATTTACCTCCTTCTTTAATGCAAATCAATTTTACCCCGACGGTACTTGCCGTAGCCGTTTCAAGTACCGTGGTAGCGACTTGCTGAATTCGTTTAGGCGCTTTAATGTCAACATATTGAGGTACTTGACCTTGTTTGGCGTTTTCAATCGCTTCTTCGCTGGCATCTATACAAGTCAAGGAGCCGTCAGTAGTCACAATATAGATTTTGCTATCAAAATATTGCATTGAAAAAGCTGAACCGCAAGTCGTAGCTAATTTCCAAAGCCGTTCTCCTTTATCATTGAAGCAATAGATAGAAGACGAACTATCTCCAGCAAATAAATAAGCGTCATTAGGCGCTGTGGCACAAGAGTAGATGGAAGTGTCTGCCTTCATTCTAGCCACTTCTTTTCCATTTTTATCAAAGGAGATCAAATCAGCCCCCGAAGTACCTACCGTTACCGCTTTATTTGATAACCAGCCAAATAAGACAGATTTGGTGTTTTTGTTCCAGATTTTAGCACCATCTTTACCGTCATAGCAGGTAACGCCCTCACTATGGCCATGATAAACTTTTCCTTCTTGATCGACACGCACCATCCATCCACCACGTCCATCACTTTTTTTGCTCCACTGATCTTCGTCTTCGTAATCAATCACCATGATTTCCCCTTGACGGTCAGATACCGCCAACAAGCCGTTAGTCACATCCAACCAATAGATGTCAATGTTTTCGCTAATAGCATACCCTTGGCGAGGAAGTTTACCCGTCAAATCATAAACATAGCCATCGTCACAGCCAACATACACCCAATCACCATCTTCAATAATACATTTGACGCCATCCGGTAATTGGTATTGATTAAGCACGACCCCCTTATGATTTAGCATAAATACGGTGCCATTTTCATTTCCAATCCAGCAATGTTCTTCGTTGATGTGGATACCGAAAGCGGAAGAGCCTGACTTAAATTTCCAGAGGACTGGAGCAGCTTTAGAGGTGGAACGCCTACTAGAAATACTTCGCCTAGAGATGGCTCGTTTTTTACGCACGCCCATGATGGCTTCTTCGTAGCCTTTTCGTTTTTTTGCCTTTATTTTTTTGGCAGCTTCTTTTTGAGCAGCTTCTTCAGAAGAAAAACTTTTCGAACTAGTCGCTCCATTGGTTCCTATACGCCCATAACGGATGGTCATGGTCGTTCCATCTACGACTACCTCATAAAATTTATGAGCAGTCCCGCTATCCTGAGATAGCTCCAAATATGTTTTCATGGTTTGGGTTGTTTGGGTGAAAAAAGAGTTTAACTTACGATTTTTTTACCAAAAAAAATACCTCGCTAAATGCTCTAGCCCTAGCAAATCCTAACATTTTGGATAACTTTGAAGTATTTTTAATTCAACTATAAATTTAAAACAAGATAAATAAAAAAGAATGAAATGAACTATCTGGTAATTGCAAGCTAATTGTTGGAGCAACCGTTCATGATGAAAAAATGCAAGCTGCGCTACTTGAGTTATTCCTATAAAAACGATACGTAATAAAATGTTGATATTTTGTTAAAAAAAATATTCCTTAAGATGGCGAGATTTTTGTGGTATTTATAAAAAGCAACTCTAAAAAGGCTCTTCTTCAAAATACGATGTAAGCCTTTAGACAAAATTTTCGATCAGAAAATCGCTACGAGGGCAACTCGTAAATATCGCTAGCTAATAGTTTAGTGGTAGAAGAGGTGAAATCTCTATAAGTAATAAGAGGCACACCGAATCCCACAAAAGTCATTAGTCAAAAAATATTTTTGTTTTTTTTGAGATTTCTTTGCAAAGTTTTTTTTATTCCGTTGTCTTTTCGTATATTCCACCATCATAAATAGTGTATGCAGCAAAAGAAATTCACATCATTTTCGATAATTGCCGCCCTCAAGAGCGCCCGGTCTATTCTCACATTGACGCATTCTTGTTGCTTAATGCTATTGTTGCTCACCACATTAACCTTATTACAATTTTAGTGAATCACAACTTGATAAACATGAAAGATCCTCAGTTATACGAAAAAGCAATTCTATGGGCAAAACGCAAGGGATTTAACGACTTAAAAGCAAACACGGAGAACTATGACCAACCCTCTAGCTTTACAAGACAAGGTATAGATACACCTTTGATTCCAGACATTACAGGTCAAAGCTTGGGAGGTAAGCATTATGTAGAAATCGCCATGAAGGGAGAGTCTGAACAAGACACGGTTTCTAAATGGAAGTTATTCAGTGCTATGGCAAATATGAAAGCCGGCAAGCTTTACTTATTGGCTCCTAAAGGACATCGCGCCTTCACAGATAAGCTAGTCAAGAAATATAATGTTGATGCTACTGTTGTCAATATTTGACATTTAGAGGTTACATTTTTGGCAAAATTGGTTTATTTGATATAACAACATGGTTTTCAATGTTTTTATTTGTACTTTTATGCCCATGTATTATAACACACTAGAAACAACGTAATAAAATTTCTGTTTTGCTGTATCTACGATATAAAGTTTGGCGAACTGTAAGTGTTAGGTCAAACTCTTGGTAGAACTACGCGAGGCTTACCTTTTGACCCAACGGGAATTTCCTCTCTTTGCTACGGCAATCAGGTAATTCATTTTACCACAGCTATTTAAGACGCATTCATATAGAAAAACTGAAAAGTAAACATAACAACCATAGCCTATGGGGGCTACTTTATATCCCTTGATACAAAGCTTTGGTTAAGTATGTTTATTCTTTCTATGAACTCTTCTCTTAGCTAGCTACATTTTTTTCATCAAAATAAGATATCATGCGTAAGAAAAATTTTAAGATGGGAGTAGGGAAATACTTTTTTTGTATCAAAAATGGTCAAAGTTCCATTATGATCTCTCGTAATACTCGTCCAGAAGCTGAAACAGCATTTCTTAGTTACAAAGCAACTAAGAAAGACTGTGAATGGCTTGGATGTTGGAATGGGAAATCATATGACGATAGCACCGTTCCTGCTACTCAAGCAGCTTAAGATATCGTGAATAAATAAGGTGTAAAATAAGCCTTTTCATTTGTTGTGCTGGTATTTACTCGATGGAGGAAAATCATTTTAGCTCGCTAATTTTATAGTTTCCTTATTTGAACAATTACCGTTTTTTTCAAATCAAGATGATTTTCTTATTTTATATTTCACCGAAATGTGCATTTTTAGTGACGAATACTCCCTAAAAATGCACATTTGTTTTTTAAAACTTTAAGTATACTAAAGAAAAGTGTTTTATGCTTTTGTCTTAGTTTTTTGCAGAAAGAAGTAAAATTTATGCTATTAATGACGAAAGTTTTTTAGGCTATTTATTTATATCAAGTCGGCAAGTCTTATAGTTTGACAGTGAACGTGTTAGGTGTTATTTTTGTATTGGGAAATCAAGGATAAACTGCGTTCTAGTGGCCATAAATCGTTTTCCTCTGCAAATAGTTGCGAATAAACTTACGAGATCTTTTAAATTTATTTCCTTGATCACCTTTCTTTATGTATCTTTGCACCCTTGGTAAATTGAAATGCCTTGAAAAAGTGTAAAAATCGGCACATTTCGGCGATTTTCTGAAGTTTTAAACTCCTTAGAAAAAAGAAATGCGTTGATAACCTTAATGGTTACTTTTTAAGCTTGTTTTAATTATCGGAGTATTTTTGGGAGTTTTCCCTATTTAATTACTTGTTAGAATTTTTCATCTTTTTTTATATATTTTTATATGCTGATAATCGAAAGAAAGGAAGGAGAGTCCATCGACAGGACTTTAAAACGCTACAAAAACAAACATCGTAGAGTAGGTTTAATGAAGGAGCAAAGACGTAGAAAAGAATATGTAAAACCATCTGTAAGACGTAGACATACGACACTTAAGGCGGTTTACATTAAGAAAAAATACCACGTAGAAGACTGATTTCTTCGTCTTTAGACATCGTACAATTTATTGAGGAAATTAGAGAATGTTCTTTTCACTAGGTGATATTCTCTAAATCCTGCCTAGGATTTTCTTACTTAGATTAAGAACTAGCAAGCCATTGTGTCTATTCTTGGATTGCTCTACTCAACCTATAAAAGAGTAGCTCTGAGTTTATGATCGGTAGATTCTAAAGAAAGGAAAGACAAGTACTTCCTATATTAGCTATAAAAGCAATAGCCTTACCAAGCAACTCCTATGTTTGGTAAGGCTATTGTGATTTCCCTAAGCTGGTATAACCAAAATTAAGGAAAAGTACTTTGCTTAGGAGTCTTAAATTAAGGTCGAAGACCCCCTAATATGTCCTATTTGCATCTAGAGAGTGCGATTTTCGCTGTGAGGGTCTATGTAAAAATGGTCGCAAGACCTTCTTATGTATCCTATGTGCTTTTACACCAATGTCGTCAAAATCTATGTGTCTATTGTGTGCTATATGGTTAAAAATCAACGCTATGAGATGGTGTCATAATAATGATAATTATTATGGCTTCGCCATCCTATAGACACAACGCCGAAAGTTTGTTTTTTGAGCAAAGTTTTTATTTTGAGATGAAGATAATAGATTGATCGATAAATATTTATTCAGTAATATGTTTCGCCTTTTTTTTAGTACAGACGGCAACTCCCGATTCCTATCGCGGATAACT
>JAHDHB010000229.1 GCA_020631545.1 Saprospiraceae bacterium
CATCCAATTATATTTCCAGCAAAATAAGTAAGAAAGTACTAATAACTACTTGCTAAAAAAGGATAAATGCTATTATTTAATAGGATTTACTTAACAAGCTGGATATACAACATAACAAAACATGTTTTATTTTATAAATCGCACGCGACCACAATTTTAGTGAACTTCAAAAATATCTCAGTTCTTTTGTGATTTTTTTGCTACCACAACTTTGATTCATTAGTCCCTCTCTTAGCTATCGGGAGTACTACTCTAATGTTTTCAGGTATTTAATAGCCATAAAATTGAGCAAACACCTTCTATTTACTATTACTAAAATTAGACTATAGGAATTATTCCTAGAGGCTAAAGTATGTTTAACAAATTCGAAGTAAACCTTTTATTGACATAATTGGGCTAAGAAGAGAATGCCTTAACATTAACACACACTATCTATAATGTTAGAGCCTAAACATGTATCCAAAACAATGAGTTTACTCACTAAACAATCGGTCATGAATCTTAAAAAATATTTTTTACTACTAATCCTGACATCGTTTTTTCTGCTCAGGACACAGGATGCTAATGCTTGTAATGAAAGCGGAATATTAGCAACCGTAAGCTCGGGTACACCTGGGGATGGAGCTGTTAGTTTCGATCCTTTTATTGTACCCAATGGAGCAAACTATGACATCGTCGTGAAGTGGTGTGCAAGTTTGAACGATGGTTCAGGTTTAGGAACTTCAGGGACTATACTCAATGTAGCTGGAGCCAATGTAGTCAATTTTTCTCCTAGTACAATTACAAGTAGCTCTTCTGGAATAACAGCCTTAGGCTCTGCTACTTCCAACCAAGTCACCTACTATGCTCCTGGTTGTGATGGAACCTCAGCTAACTGTGCTTGGCATCAAGATCAAACTGGACTTGGCAACACGGATACCGATGATGGAGCTGCTACACCTGTTCCGGGAGGAATAGATTGCTTTGATTTAACTATAACGGTAGATGCTTACCCAACTTCTATCTCTAGTGAAGGAGAGCAAAGCGGAGCAAACGGCGCAGATACCGCACCAAATCCAGGCACAGGAGCCCTGACCGCCTGCGGCCCAGAGTTGTTTACTTTTCCTCCAGAGCCGACATATGCCGCTGCTTCTTGTTCTGGACTAAGCTTCGTTGATTCTGGAGGCACCGGAGGCAACTACGGAAATCTAGAGGATATAACTTATTATATTTGCCCAGATACCCCAGGAGAGTATGTCACCTTAAATTTAACTTTAGTCGATCTTGAAGCAGGCTTTGATATTCTTCACATTTATGATGGTAGGGGTACAGCCAATCCGCTTACCACAGGAAATGGCGTTACAGCTCCAGCCACCTTCATTGCTACAGAAGCAGATGGCTGCTTGACGGCTAGATTTACATCGGATAGTTCTTTTAATCTCCAAGGATGGGAGTCTACGCTTTTTTGCCTACCATTTCCTTGTTCTCCTGAAGCTGGTACCATAGCTCCAGAGTAAACGCTTTTATTTGATAATAAGTTTGTTAACTTATCAAGACTAAAGAATGAAAAAATCAAAACACTTTAGGAGCAAGTTACAAGGAGGTCTATTCGTCAGCTTTGCAATATTTGCTCTTTTTATAAATTCAAATCCCATCTTTGCACAGTGCGATTATGTGCCGGGAGCGACCGCCATGTTCGCCAATACAGGATATGATGCCGCCAATGTAAATATTTGTTACTTAGTTGAGGATGCCACTGACCAAGTAATTGCTTCAGATGATTCAGGAAACTGTGATTTTCCGAATCTAGTATATGGTTCCTACAGCGTCTATGCTCTCAATGATTGCCTAGGCGGAGCCTCAGATATTGAAGCTTCACCGCCCACTACACGCTCCCAAATTTTGACCTACGGGAATGCAGATGATGTGGATATCGCTGGCCCTGCTAGTTTTTCTGTTTGTGAACCTTCCGCTTTGACAGCCTGTGAAAACCATCAAATATCCGTCAGTATGCAGCCAGATTTTAATATTGAAACCGATTATGAAATGGTCTATACCTTGGTCTGTAGCAATATTCCTGAAGGCAATACCGCAGAAATTGTACAGGAACGCACCGACGGAGGAAGTCGTGCTAATTTTCTAGCACCCTACAATGGTTCGGAATCTTCACAAGCCAATTGTACCGCTTACGCCATTAACTACAAGAAATCGAATTTGGCCGCTACTGCTGCTGCCGACGCGATTACCCCTGGCTCAGATTGGACCGCCGTCAATCCTACAGGAAGTACTTGCGTTGATGTCGCTAGCGCCGCCGCCACCATCTTGCCACATAATTTCCCTACTTGCAATACACCTTTATTAGTTCCTATCGAATTGAATGTTTTCAAGGGCGAATGTACTGATAATGGGCACATTAACATAAATTGGGAGACGGGTTCCGAAACGGAAGTTCTTCACTTCCTACTCGAAAAAGCATTTGATGGCCTTAGGTGGGAAGTCATGACAAAGATTAGTCCTGAAGGAAACGAGGCAATTGGAGCCAAATACAGCTACGAAGATACCGAAGCCCAAGGCGAACAATACTACCGCTTAGTCACCGTTAATCTTAATGGAACTTTGGACTACTCTGAAGTCATTCAAGTTGCCTGTAGAAAAGAAGCTTTCGCAATTACAACCATCTACCCCAATCCAACAAACGATAAAATTTGGATAGGGTTTGAGGTTCTTGATTTTACCCCCATCCAAGTACAAATTGTAGATGTCTTGGGGCGTGTTATTATCCAAGAAGAACTAATTCCTTCTAGCCTATACAACAGAAAAGTCCTTGATCTTAGTGCTGTAGATCATGGAAATTACTTCGTGTTTTTAAACAACGGCCAGCAGCAGCTTATAGCCAAAGTCGTCAAACAGTAGACTTCTGAAGGAAGGACGAAAAGGCTCTATTTCAACATGTGTTGTAAGCTCTTGGGAATATACTTCTACATTTTTTTGTGCAGAACAATAAATGTGAATTTGTCGTTTTGGCGGTTTTTAACCATATAAGACATCTAAGAAGATACAAGCACAACATAACGCACTAGACACCAAAGACTTAGAAGGAGGTCTGCGACCTTATTTAAGACACATAAGCTAAACACTTGGTTTTGGCTTCGCCAGCTTAGGTTTTCATAGATCTTACATCATAAATCTTATTTTCCATTATTTCCAGCTTTTCGGGGCAAACCCAATTCTTAGAGGAACACCATTAGCATAATTAAGAAAAAACGGGGTATCATACTTACATGGTACTCCGTTATTTTTGTAGAAAATCAATACTCCCCACAAAGCTAACAACTCTAGAAAATATTCAGGATACTTTGGGCAGCTAATCCCGCTATCCGTTTGTATACGGCACTGCTTCAGGCGGTTCAGCATAAGGGTGTGGCCGTCTTCCTAAACGTCAGCCATCCACACCCTTTGCTTCACACCCCTTCATCAGCACCATATACCACTGCTATCGGGGCTGCATCTCCCTGATAAACAAACAGTAGTATTAAGGATTAGAGAAAAATTCAACTTAAGCAAAGCTTAAGATTCAGGCACCTTGAGGGGTTCCGATAGCTTACGGCACTTCAGATGCTACGCATCTTGTAATCATCCCAACTAAACTCCACGATAGTAGCCATTTTTTTTCTTTAATTTTTCAGGAACGAACATTATTCGATAACCCAGTAGAAATCATCCGAATTAAGTGGAGAATCGCATTAGTAGAGACCTTTCTTTATTAAATTCTGGAACATTTATTGGTAAACGTATTTTCTTATTTTAAGAGTAATCGTTTTGTTTGCTTAATTATTGGGAAGAGGTTTTGAACGATCAAGCGAGTCTACAAGCATCATTTTTCCCGCTAATTTCTACCCACAACAAAGTTTTGCAAAAATTCGCTCTTTAGTTCCTAGAATGGCTATCTTATTTGTTTAATTAGTCTTATCTTACATACATTTTCGAAACACGCTATCAATTAGAATTCAAGCATTATGTTTAAGAATATTCTTCAAAAAGTATTAGACGAATCTATCAAACCTATTTCCGGCACGGATGCTGCCTTTTTATATGCCGAATCTCCTAAGAGTCCGATGCATATCGCTTCCTTGACGATTGTGGAGGGGTCCATTGATTTTGAGGAATTTAGAAACAACCTAGCTTCCAAACTTCATCAACTCGGCAAATTTCGTCAACGCTTGGTGAATGTTCCTTTCAATTTGGATTTTCCTTATTGGGCGGACGATCCTAATTTCGACTTAGATCTCCACCTTCAACGGATAAAACTTCCAGGAAAAGCTGATTGGCAAGCGCTTCGAGAATTGACTTCCTCAATTTTTAGTAGCCCCTTGGATTTGCGTCGACCACTTTGGTCCATCAGTTTTATTGAAGGCTTAGATGACGTTTCTCAAGTCCCCAAAGGCTCTGTTGCTATTGTCGCCAAAGTACACCACGTTATGGTTGATGGCATGTCTGGAGTAGGATTGATGGCCGTTTTGTTTAGCTTCTCACCAGAGAAAGGCGATTTGAAAACCCCACCACCCTTCCGAGCAAAACCGCTACCTAATGAGTTGACCTTGCTAGCAAAAACCTCGGTTGATTTCTTTAAAAACCCTTTAAAATTACCTAAAGTCGCTAGTCGTACAGCCTTAAAAATCTTAGAAGGCCAAGTAAACAAGCGGATACACCCCCAAAATGAATTAACAAGATCATCCTTTGCTGTTCCCAAAACAATATTCAATGGCTCCATTTCGGCCAAACGTACTTGGGGAACAGCCATCCTTTCCTTAGACCGAATCAAGGCTTTGAGAAAAATAATGGGTGTAACTATAAACGATCTCGTACTAGCGATATGCTCGGGAGGGATTAGAAAGTACTTATTGGAGAAAGAAAAATTGCCTAGTCAACCCTTAGTTGCCAATGTGCCTATCTCCGTGCGGAAAAAAGATGAAGAAGGAGAAATCAATAATAAGATCTCCAATATGATGATTCCCATCGCTACGCATATCGAAGATCCGATTAAACGCTTGGAGGCTATTCAAGAACGTACCACACGCGGCAAAATAAAGCACAAAGCTTTGGGTGCTAAAACATTAGCCGAGATGGCTGATGCTGTTCCTTTTGGTCTAGCCAACTTAGCAGCAGGGGTTTACAGTAGGTACAACTTAAAAGAATACATCCGTCCTCCTTTTAATGTAACTATTTCGAATGTGCCTGGGCCACAATTTCCTTTGTACCTCAACGGCAACAAGGTGAGTTCAATCCTAGGGCTAACGCCAGTGGTTGATGGTTTGGGATTAATCATTGCCGTATTTAGTTATAATGGGCAGATGAGCATCACAACGACCTCAGACACCAATACGATGCCTGATGCGGATAAATTTTCCCGATATATCCGAGAATCTGCTAACGAATTGGAAGAGCTTATCTTAGCGAAAAAGGAAGAGAAGGAAAAGAAGAAGAAAGCAGCGCCAAAGTCGAATCCTTTTTTCACCAAGACCAAAAAACATTTCAAGGAAATGCCAAAATGGGCCGCCAAGCTTAAAGGAAATTACCAAATAGAGGTAACGACCGAAGGGAAAAGCATTTTTTGGCAAATAGATCTTACGGGCGAACAAGCTCTTATACATAAGGATAGTGAGAAGGAACCAACCATCACACTAACCATTGAAGATCAAGCACTTTACCGAATTCACAAAGGCGATTTGAGGTGGGAAGAAGCCCAAATCCAAGGAAGAATCAAAATGGACGGTACGGAGAAGCAAAAAGCGAATTTCATGGAATTGCTAAAGAAAATTGTTGCGAATTAAGGCTTCTTCACTCTAACTATCTGGAACTACTTTTTTATCAAAAAATTATTGTGAAAAGTCTCACGATATTTATCAACCAAGTAGTTATGAGTTTTACTTGCTTCGCTACAAAATAAGCAAAAATGAACATTTTCAACTTAGAATTTTGGCAAGCACTCAGGTACTAAGTAATTCATTCTTCATTTAAGCAAAAATTGTCAAACCATAATAATCATGAAAAAAATCCTTGAGAACCCGAAGTTTCAAGCGACCTTAAAGAAAATTGCAGAAGAAGAGGAGCGTGGCTTTTCGGAAGTGCAAAAAGAAGCTGCTCAATGTATTGAAGAGCTTTACACAGAACAGCACCCTCTTTCAAATGCCTTGAGTATAAAGGGATTCCAGTACATGATTTCTAGAGCTTACGAAAGCAAAATAGATATTGATCCAGAAGGTGTAAAGAAACTAATGAAATTGGTTCGGAAAAACTCCGTAGCCTTTATCATGACGCATAAAACGTATTTGGATACTATCGTTTTGATGACGACATTGGCTCGGTATGGAATGCCTATTCCTTACATGTTTGGTGGCATCAATATGGCCTTCACGGGCTTGAAGCAAATCGGGAAAAAGTCAGGTTTTATCTTTATTCGTAGAGAATTTAAGGAAGACAAAGTTTATAAAGCCTCCCTTCGTCATTTCATCAGTTCCTTGATAGACGACGGGCAGCATCTTACTTGGAATATTGAGGGAACTCGTTCACGTACAGGTAAAATTGTATGGCCTAAAATGGGTATTCTGAAATACATCATGGATGGTGTAGAAGAAAGCAACCGAGAAATCAAATATGTTCCTGTTTCCATCGTTTACGACCTCATCCCTGATGTAAAAGAAATGACAGAGCAAGGGAAAGGAAAAGATAAAAAAGCCGAAAGTTTGCTTGAAATGGTGAATTACCTCAAGAAATTGGGGAACCAATTTGGCCGAGCAGCTATTCGATTTGGCGATCCAGTAGATGCGGAAGGACTTCACCAAGCCATCATACCCGGGCAAGAAGAAGAAAGCTATGCAGACAAGAACACGTTACCAAGGTTTGCCTTCGAAGTTATCCACAAAGCCAACCGCATTACGCCGGTAACAACGGTTTCTTTGGTTTGCCATGTCTTACTCAACAATTTCTCGCTGACCAAACAAGACATTGAAATCCGAGTTGCTCAGTTGATGCATTTTATAGAGAAACGAAGGGAAGATGTCTTATTGGATAGAGGAAAACCTATTGGTAGAAGTATCCAAAAAGCCTTGATTCTCTTAATGAAAGGAGGAATCATTCAAAAAACGCAGTCTGGTCTAAAAGCACAATATTGCTTAGCTTCCGATGAATATTTACCTGCGAATTATTACGCAAATATGTCATCTGGGCACTTATACCATCGAGCATTTATTGAGTTGGCTTTGGTCAAAATAGCGGACGATAATTCCCCTGATCGCATACTCCATTTCTGGAATGAAATCATGCGTTTGCGCGATTTGTTTAAGTTTGAATTTTTCTATACCAACAAGGCCAACTTTAGTGCTGAAATTGAAGCAGAGCTAAAGCGTTTTGCGCCTAATTGGCGAACGGTCTTGAATGCGCCTTATGGTGATGTGAAAGCTTTGCTGGAGAAACAAACGATATTCGTTTCGGAATCTGTTTTGTTGATTTACTTAGAAGCCTATATCGTTGTTTGTCATACGCTACTAGGATGGGATTTAAGTGTAGAATTCACGGAGAAAGCCTTTATAAAAGCCTGTAGTTTTAAAGGTAAAGACTTGCATTGGCAAGGCCGTATCCGTCGTTTGGATTCTGTGTCAACTCCTTTCTTAATCAATGGTTTCCGTCTAGCACAGAACTATAAATTGACGCCTGTAAATCAAGAAATCGACGAAAACCGATTGAACGAATGGCTCGAAATCCTAGAAGCAACCAATAGTCGTTTAAGTCAATTACACGCTTTTGAAACGAAGTTAGCCAAAAAACAAGCTAACAAGATACCGTTGGAGAAGGAAGTCGTGCCGGGTTCAGTGTTAGAAGGCATCTCCAAGAAAGTGCTTAAGGAAGAAGAAGGAGGGCATATCGCAGCATTTTTTGATTTAGATAGAACACTCATCAATGATTTCTCAGTCAAAAAATTCATGCGTTCAAGGCTGATGAGTGGCAAGACTTCCGCCAAGGAAATACTATCTCAATTCGCTGCCGTACTCGTCTATGCTTCAGGAAATAGAGATTTCGAAATGCTGACTAAGGTTTCTGCAAAAGGAATAAAAGGCATCCCTGAAAAGGACTTCATTGAATTGGGGGAAGATGTCTATTTGCAATACCTCGCAGAAACGATTTACCCTGAATCTCGTGCGCTTGTGGCTTCACACTTAGCCAAAGGCCATAAAGTCGTCATCATTTCTGCTGCAACGCCTTACCAAGTAAACCCTATTGCAAGGGATCTCGGCGTTGAAGAAGTTTTTTGTACAAGAATGGAAGTACAAAACGGCAAATTCACGGGGGAAGTAGAAGAAATGTGTTGGGGGGAGGGCAAAGCTCGTGCAGGGCGCTACTATGCCAAGAAGCATAAGGTCGATTTATCAAAAAGTTATTTTTACACCGATAGTATAGAGGATTTTCCATTATTAGAAATCGTAGGGAATCCACAAGCTGTCAATCCAGACAAAAAGCTATCTCAAGTTGCTTTTGAAAATAATTGGCCCATCCACCGTTTCAAGGAGCCGCTAGGAACGCCTTTGGTCAATAGCCTTCGTACAGGTCTTGCCATAGGAAGTGTCTACCCTGCCCTAGCCAAGGGTGCAGCGGTTGGCGCCTTGACTTTATCCAAACGAAAGGGTATCAACACTGTAATTCAGAGTATGGGAGATTTAGGGTGCTCTATGGCGGGTTTAGACATTGTCATCAAAGGAAAAGAGAACCTAGAGAACCATCGTCCTGCTGTTTTCTGCTTTAATCATCAAAGCAATGCCGACTTTTTTATCGTGCTCAAAATCGTAAAACATGATTTGGCGGGCATGGCTAAAAACGAATTGAATATTCCTCCTTTTGGCGCACTGCTCAAGGAGCTAGGCGTTATTTTCATTGATCGAGCGAATAAGGAGAAAGCGCTTAAGGCTTTCGAACCTGCTGTAGCAGCCTTGAAAAGTGGTGTTTCTGTAGCCATTGCTCCTGAAGGAACAAGAAGCCGTACGACAAAGCTTGGAAAATTCAAAAAAGGGCCTTTCCATTTAGCCATGCAAGCGGGGGTTCCTATCGTACCTATTGTCATCAAAAACGCTCATGATGCCATGCCCAAAGGTAGCAGCTTATTCCAACCTACAAACATCGAAGTCGTTGTACTTGATGCGGTTAATACCTCAAGTTGGAGAGTGGAAACGATTGACAAGCATGTAGAACAAGTGAGAAATTTGTACTTGAAGGAGTTAGAACAAGTCTTGTAATTTCTTCATCAAACGTTCAAAATATGATGTAAGAAGTATGATTTATGAGAGCTTTATACATCGTATTTTTTCATTAACATCTACTTTTCGGAGTAAACTCAACGTTTCTTTATCAAAAGACCAACATAGCTTGTATGTTGGTCTTTTGCTTTTACGAACCAAGGAGTTGCCCTCCTTGCCCAATGCTGTTAAGTTAAGCCCTAAAGTGCTGACTTTTAGCCTAATTTTCGCGAGCGAAAATTGAAAGGCTCCAGCGGGGCGCCCCTGCCTATAGCCTTGTGCGAAAGCGCGAGGTAATCAAGAGCGAGAAACGTAAGGTACATCGTACCGACC
>JAHDHB010000230.1 GCA_020631545.1 Saprospiraceae bacterium
AATGGAAGGACACTCTATCTTAGAAGAATACGCTAAGTAAATAAATTTCTATTAATTTTTTATAAAATGAACGAAAAAAATCGCTGGTAAGTTGTTTGGAGATATCTGCCGAAGAAGCCTAGATTTTGCTTCTAAAAAATAAAAATGAGATATTTACGTAACTTTATCAGCAAAATCACCCTATCCAGACACACAAGCATTCTTTCACCAACAAATTTTTTGCGTTATGAAAAAATATTTCTTTCTATTCTTGTTTTTGTTGTCCTGTGTGTCCTTCAACTCCGCATTAGCTTATGATTACGATGATGGAGGGGTCGTTATACCTGTTGTTGATAAACAAGGAATTTCGACTATTCATATTGCTCTTCCAGATTACTATTTAGACGTCAATGGGATACTGAAGGAGAATCTATCTATTAAAATCTCCAATTACAAAAAGAATATTGTCTTTTCAAGAACGACAAATTCAACAGTTATTTCATTGCCGACACTACCAATTGGCAGTTATACCGTTCTAATAGAAATCGGAGAATTTGTAGTATCTGAAACTATTATTTTGTAACATAAAAATAGAAGGGGAGCAGAAATACCCCCTTCTATTTTTTATGCTCATTTATTTTCTCAGTAAGCCAAATCTCGTCTACTACTTCACCTTTAAAAGAATTTAACAAGTCCAATAAATAGGGTTTGGTTATAGCTTTTTTATAATCAGCCACCAAAAGTTTCCTAAGAATCTTGACAAAGTTTTTGTATTGTTTCTTCACATTCACTCCTACTCCTCCTTTCATAGATTTTCTATTTAATTGTCGAGTAAATGAATCGCAATATTTTTCAATATCCTCCTCTTCTTGGATTTTACGAAGCTCGTATAAACACTTGAGCATTATTCCATACTTCCTAAAAGTATATAATTGGTCTAAGTACTTTATATTCTTAATCAAGACTAAAGCATGCTCATAATTCCCTTTCCCTACTTCAAGCTGACAAGTAAAAAGAATACGGATATTTTCTAGCAACTCCTTCTTCGAACTATCCAGATATTGAACATGTTCATCAATAAATACTTGTGCCCAATCATAGTTTTGAGATTGGCAAGCAATGTGAATGATGTTATTGAATAACACGGGAGATATTCGGTTGTATTCGATGAATAATCCATGTTTTACACCCCATTTGTATAGCTCAAAATGCTCAGCGATCCGCCCTCCTGGATAATTTATCTGCGTCAGGCTATTGCTCAAGAGCAGCAGTAACGTTTTTTTCTCCGATTTTAATAAGGAATGTTGTTCAAAAAAAATTCTTTTTAAATTGTCATAATCGGTTACATTAGGTGCGGATAAAAGGAGGTAGGTATCGTAGAAAAGCTTTACTAATAAAGGCGTTTGAGTATCCAAGCAGCTTAGACAAAGCTCGAATAGCCTTTCCATGTGCTTTGGTGCTTCTTCGTCATAATAACGGTGCCTAATCTGTGCTTCACAAGCATATTTTAGTGTTTTTACAAGGAAGTAAAGCAAGAGATTTTCAAAACCTTCTTTTAAGTAGATCTTGAATTTTTCAGCATGACGGAGATCGTTTTTGGGCTGATAGTAGAGATCATTTTTCCGATTTGCTACTGCCAAATACTGCTCTGCTTCTTCATCGGGCAAAGCCTTATCTTCTAGCCCTTTATTCGTGATTTGGATAAAGGAGTCACTCATATTTCGCCTACGACAAGCATCGGCGAGCAACTTATTTCTCAAGGAAGGATCGGCGTCTAATTCTTTGCTGACCAAAAAGTCTAAAATCTTATGATGCAACTGATTAAACAACTTCAATAGGCGGGTTCGATCAAAGGCTTCGCCCTTAAAGCAATACTGAAATAGGCGCTTTTCTTCTAGGTTGGAAGCATTGAAGGTTCCTTTCTTCTTTTGAAGATAATCAAATAGAACTACCAAACGTTCTCCTTGACCAGGAGCCGTGTTTTTTACTAACCTAGCGAATTCACTTAGATCCTCTTCCGTTAGGTAAGTGAATAAAGTGATCAATTTATTGTCTATCATTCTAAAACGAATTATGTCCTAAAAATACTAGAAACTGGAAATGGAAGGACACTCTATCTTAGAAGAATACGCTAAGTAAATAAATTTCTATTAAAAATTCATAAAAAGAACAATAAAAATGTGGGCGAGAGTTGGTAGGCAGGAACAAAGGGACAGAACGTCCGTGCTCTTCCTGCCGCCTCTTAACTTATTTTAATTTCACCGCAGTACCATAAGCAAGGATTTCGGAACAACCTTGCATTACAGCGGAGGTTTGGAAACGAATATTGACGACGGCATCTGCGCCCAAATCTTCGGCGTCATCGATCATGCGGTGTAAGGCTTGTTCTCTCGAATCTGCTAGCAAGTGGGTATATTCCTCTATTTCTCCACCGACGATATTCTTCAATCCTGCCAAGAAATCACGTCCTATGTTTCTTGCTCTTACGGTACTGCCTCTAGCGATACCTAACGTTTCTGCAATTTCTCTTCCAGGAATGGTTTCTGTTGTTGTAGTGATCATGTTTTATCTTTTTTGGTTAAAAATTACGTTTTTAAAGAATAACTGCCCATTCCATAACGAACTGATATTCTTCCTACTGCTACTTTTTTTTTGCAAAAACTTAGTAGCAATTCACTCATTAGTAAATAATAAGTAGTTCGCGGGGGATTTGACTTTTCCCTTTCCCACGAATAATGACTTTCAAGATAAGACGGCTTAACTATAATATCAATATTATCCGATAAATGCTTGTTAAAAATGGATGAGTTTTTCAAGAGGAAGATTCAGAGTTCCTTTGCTTTAGCGATAAGCCATTCTTTTTCTACGATAGGCGATTGTGTTTCAATGTATTTAGGTAAGTTTGGGGATTGTATGGTTTTTCCTTCTTTTTTATGATGGATTTTGCGCACTACCGCAATGAAATTCAAATAGGATTTTCGAAAAAGAGGAGTGATTTTTTTATTTCTACGCAGGTACAACTCAAGTGAATGCATGGTCGAAAGCAATAACTCTGTTTCTTCTAACTCAAAAGCGACTTGAAGTAATAATGATTTGTAATACAAGTGATAATAAAAGTCAATAAATTCTTGACCAGAGAAAGAAATTTCCTTTAAAATGTCTGCTGCTTTATTGAATTCTCCTTTGGAAAAATGATAGTTTGCTTGATTATGCCGTAGTACGTTTTCTTGAAAAGCTGGGGCGACATCTTCCTTATATTTCAGCATAAAATCACTTGCCCATTCGTATTCCTTTAGTTCTAAAGCTGTTTTCACAAAATTCCGATAATGATGTGGAGAGAGTAGATTTGTGCGTGCATTTTTCCCTGTATAATGTAAGCCACGCTCCACCATACGCTTGTACCAATCAAAAGTTTCTCGCCTAAACTCATGAATTCCTTTATTGTCTTGCCAACGGCAGTAATTCACTCCTAGTTGATAAAACTGTTTTAGCTCATAAGGAGGCATTTCTTCTTGATGCTCAATTAAAAAATCTTTCCAAAGCTTATAAAACGAAACATCATTTAAGTCATTAAGAATCAAAACAGTTAAGTAACGCAAATAGATGGCTGGTTCTTGAAAAGTAGCTTCTTTTTTAACCAATTCGAGCAAATCATCCAGCAAGTAATATTGATAGGAGACATTCACGATTTGCTGACGATTGCGCATAAAGATAAAAAAGCCCAATTTATTTGTAAAGTAATACTTATCTAAATAATCAGCAGCTTGTTGTAAATTTGCTTGGAGTGTTCTATTATGATGTATGGTGGTAAAACGAAAAGCAATTTCTTCAAACTTATAGCCATAGTAATAATAATCTAAGCCCTGAGGCAAATGTGCTAGCTTCCGTTGTATTTTCTCCCAAGTACTTTGAAAAGCATCGGCAATATTTCGGCTAAAAAGCGCTTCTAAGAGCAAATAATCTTGCTGCATAGGGACTCTCTCCATTTCTTGAAGAACTAAGAACTTTTTTATGTGCTTGGTCAGGTCGGATGCTAGGACACGAATATCAGAATCCTTATACGTTTTTTTCTCCGGAAACATTTTCCGAAAAAGCTGCTGTTTAGTTATTTTGTGGTAATGCGGGTGTACTTTTTTTAGAAGACTGAAGAATTTTCTTAGTCGTTCATTTTTATTATGAAAAGGAGACATTAGGTACTCTTCTAGCCTTCGAATTTCTCTTGAATCTAGAGACTCTAAAAGTAATGTCAATTTACCCTGTAAATCATTCTTGTTCCCCATCTTAGATGTACTTATTAAGTGTAAGTTACGAGAAATTATAGAAGACTTCCAATTTATTTTTACAGAGTTCTTTAAATTTTAACACAAAAAAGGTCGAGATTTGATGTATTGGAATTCTTTTTTCATTAAATTTGCACATCATCTATATGATATTTAAGCAAAAAAGATTACAAAAATCTTTTATATCAATTGCTAAAAGATACTACCATCACTTAATTTTCAGAAAAGAGAATCTAGCAAATGGCTCCAGCTCGAAAATAAGAACTCGGAAGTCATGCGTTTGTTCTTTCCTGATGAATTAGAACTTTTCATCGAATTTTCACAAAGAAGCGATCAAAAGGATAGAAACTATGACTTTCTAACCACAACGTTATACGTTGGATCTATTGAATATACCCCTCGTTTTGCGTCCCTGCATTATTTACAATTTCTCAAAATCTATGCTGTAAATAGTTTAGCTGAACGTGGAAATAATTCTTAAACCTAACCGACTAGTGATTCACGTTCAAACTACCGTAATAATATATATTGCTAGAACACCATAGTCTCACATTGGCTATCCTCCACCAATGTAATTACTCACTTTACAATTTCCTCCAATTATGAATTTAAAGTCAATCTTATTAGCAGGTGTTTTTTGCCTTATTTTGACGAGCACCTTTGCCAACAAATGTTTTATCACCATTTCCCCCTGTTTGGTGGGTTCTCCTTCTACCTCCATGCTACTTCCCGTTATCACTGATGTTCCACTAGCCCCCTCTTGTGGAAGTTTTGATTTGAATGGAGGAGATTATACTAGTAATGGGCTTAATTGTGCCAATTCTTGCTTTGACCCCAATATTTTGATTCCGGGCCTTAGTTTTTCGGGAGATACTTGTGTTGTGGATGGTTTTGTGGTCAATTCTTGTACAAATGACCTAAATACTTGCCAAATGGATACTATAATTGTCTTGACGACCAACCAGTTTTGCGTAGGTGCTGTAAATGATACAACAATGGTCATGACCAATGATTCTATTACCGTTTCGCCTTTAGATAATGATGCTATATATGTAGATTTTCCACCAGAAGATTCTTGCTTGTTGAATGTAACTGTATTTCCTTCGAATGGAGTGGCCACTCCCCTACCCGATTGCAACGGTTTCATGTATGTTGCCAACCCTGGTTTTATGGGGCAAGATACCTTAGTTTATGAGGTTTGTATCAGTACATTTTGTGCCCAAGGCAATGTGCTTTTCTTTGTAGGTGAAGCGATACCTACGATGGGTGAATGGGCCTTGATTTTACTTACTGGATTGATGTTAGCTTTCGGTGCTAGGAAGTTGGTCTGACATCAGTATAGCTAGTTAAGCTAAAAGTTGCGAGTTTGTTTCAAACTGAAGGGTACTTTATTAACCCGACAATAATAACCCTGTCATTTCAAGGATATTCCTCTGAAGGAACAAAGACCTACTTAACACTGATAACGAACTACTTAGAGTCACTCAAGCGCTCACGCACACTTGCGGCATGGCCTATGTGCGTTGGGTTAATATTGACGAAGTGCAGATGACTCCTTGGATTTGGAAGGTGTATTTTTATTATTTGTGCTTATTTTTTAGAGGATTCGCCCTATCAAAGGCAAAATCATCTAAAGGATAGTATCTCTCTAGCAAAAAAAATAGGCGATAACATTAAATGGATAATGTTATCGCCTATTCTAATTTCTTAAGGCTCCATTATCAGTAAGTTTTCACTGACCAGACTATCATCGGCATCTCTAACAACGATACGGTAGAGCCCACTCGCCCAAGTACGCGTATCTAACGTAAGCTCATTCAAGCCCCTTGTCAGAGAATACATTTCTTCATGCAATTCTCGTCCTAAAGCATCATAAACGCTTAGCGAAATCGATGTTTCTCGCTTCGAACCTAATTCGATATTCGCCAAGCCAGGGACTCCAGGATTAGGGAAGACAGAAGAGATCGAAACGCCTTCTTTTCGAAGTTTTGCTGTGACAGTATGTGTTTTTCGATAAGAACCATCATGTTCTAAAATCCATAAACGATAGTAGTAGTTGATATTAGGCTGTGCCGTCAAATCATCGAAATTGTAGGCTATGGAAGAGTTATCTCCTTCGGAATGAACTTGGCCTATTTGGCGAAAAAGTACTCCATCTTCACTTCTTTCAACGATATAACTGCGGACATTGACTTCATCAACTACCTCCCAATCTAAAGCGATATAACTATTTTCAACATTGGAGGCTTTAAAGCTAACCAAATCAACAGGTAAATGGATAATCGATCCTGCCTGCATAGTGAAGTTGGAAAAATCCGTTAAGCCCGAAGCTGTCGTATTGCCTGTAAAACTGCTGCAATGTAGATGGACGCCATCTTTCAGCATGGCATCGTGAGTAGGAGCCGTAAATTTATTCAAGCCTCCCGGCATCAAGGTAACTTGATAATCATAGGTTCCATTTACGCCATCAGCTAGTATTTTCCAAGTTCCTAGTTGTTCATCATAAAAAATCGTATCATCAAGCAGATCGCCATCTACATCACAGACAAGGTTATCACTAATAGCACCAAACCCCGCATTCGTATAGCTAACATCAGCAGAAGTAGCACCTCCTAGATTGGTAAATAATAATTCCGCCGCTTGGTGAAAATGAGTGTTATCCCCTACAGGAAAGGAATATTTTGCACCAGCAATTACATTTCTACGTAAAGTTCCTTCAATGTACTTATCATTTGTTCCAGGGGTAGATTGCCCCGAGATAGAATTGACTAAAAAGTTTTTAAGATAAAAAAGGTTACCATTGTTTCGGATAATTCCTCCTTGTCCAAATTCTAAAACTCCTGAAGCATCAATCTCTACTTTTGTATTAAGATCGACATAAGTACCTGGTGTTTTATTTAAAATGAGGTTGCGAAAATCATCCGAACCAGCAAAAGCCCCATTAAGTGCTTGATCTACACCTCCAAACAAGACCTCATCTCCCGAGGTAATGAAGGTGCCATTATTGGTAAAATCTCCAGAGAATTGTATTTCTGTAGCATCATTGTCAAGTGTTCCTTCATTAAGAATATCGCCATCAATAAAAAGCGCTACGTCGTGGTTTGTATCCCCATCCCTCAAAAGTCCTCCTACGGCATTGCGGATATTCAAATCGCCTCCCGTCTCAATGTAAAGTTGGGCTTGCGCTGTCGTCAAATAGGCAAGCGAAATAATGAGTAATAAATATTTAGATAACATGTTTAATGTCTTTTTCAGAGCAGCCAAAAAGCTATAAATTACGCAGTAGGAAAAAATGCTTATACAAGCTAATTTTCCTTGTTCATTCGCCTAGCAATGGAGTAAGCTTGAAAGCTCAATCATGACGAAGAAGCCCTAGTACTGCTCGTTGTTAGTAAATATTTATTAAAAGTCGATTTTCTTCTGCAAAACACCAATATTGATGTTTCCTGCATAAACGCCACCACTTTTTACAACCTCTAGGTCTCCACTCGCATTAATCGAGAAGTCTAAAGCTAAATCATGCCCGATATTTAAAAAATTTGCTGAGACAAGATCGGAATTGATTGGTGAAATTTGAACACCATAACCATTCAAGCCATCACTAAAACCTACTAAGTGATAGGCAGGATTCGCATCCAGAGAAGAATTTAAGCCAAAAGATCCTCTTACACCACCGTCCAACTCTACGGTAATATCAAAAGCAGCGACGCCGTTTATACCGCCTCCTATAGCAGTCGTCGTGGCTAGCGTAGTAGCATCCGTCCTTAAAACAGCAAAAGTTTGCTTCATCATAGCCGTTGCATCATCAGAATCTTGTATAATAAGCTGTGGTTCAAAAGCTCCCCCTGCACCTGAGATGTGTAATTTGCCGGCAGGGCTATCTTCTCCAACACCAACTTGGCCAGAGGCGATAATGGTCAAATCAGGGTCACTTACATTTCCTGTAGAGAAATTGTGTCGTCCAGTTGTACTCGTAGCATATTCCATCGCTTCGGCTCTTACGCCAGCTCCACCAACTGTAAATTTCAGAATAGCTTCAAGGGTATTCAGGCCTTCTCTGAAAGAAATAGAAGGTCCTCGCTCTCCAGATTTTCTAGTATCTTGCGCTTGTATCGTAGCAGAGGCAGCATCAGAAACGTGTAGTTTCGCGCTTGGGGATGTGGTTCCGACGCCCACTCTTCCCGTTTGGGAAAAAGCAGAAAAACCAAATAGACATAAAAATGCAATAGTGAATGCGTTTTTCATTAGTTTGGGTAGTTGTAAGGTGTTAATATTAAAGAAAGAAAACACAGCAAAAAAGAGCATACTTTTATAGAATTTTGCCCATTATGTATTCCTTTCGACACACAAAATTAGTATATTTTACCTATTATTAGAATCGCTTAAGATTCCCAGCTTAGGTAGCAAAATAAAAAAAGTAAGCTCGGTATATAAAAGCTATTGAGTGTCGTAGTTTTAATTTATCGAATCTTGATAAAAAAATTGTTTAAAAAAATCAAGTGACATGACAATGCAACTGCATCTCAAAACACAAAAAACGACACAGTTATTGTTTTTACTGAACAAAACTACTTATAAGCCCATACTAAAAACACCAACATTATTAGGAAATTGTGACTATACTTTAATTTTATAATGTAAACATTGTTTCAAGGGTTTCCTAAAACACATTGTTCAGAAAACATCAACATTATTTTTTTACCTCATAAGCGCATAAACAGTATTTTAGAAGCATAATTTACTTATTCAACAAGTAAGGACTCACCTCGTACCATTGCTCTCGTTCAAGTGTATAGCCAAATGTTGCATGGCTTAATCTCGAATTTAGAGAAGCTGATATTTTTTTTAGTTGTTTACTAGGAATTGGAACGCAAATCTCCGAACGATCATTCAACTTAAAATACATCATCCCCGTAGAAATCAGCCGTATCCCAAAAGGCGCTAGCTCTGTATTGACGGAATAAACCCAAACGATTTTTTCAGGCTGAAATTTCAAAAGTCGAATCAAACGATGTTCTTCAATATCCCATTCCTTAAGTGCATCATACAACAGCTTGAAACCAACCACAATAAAGGAAAAACTCAGTAATAAGATTATGGTACGCAGTATTTTATCCTCAGCAGCCCCCCATAAACAAAGCCCCAAGCCTCCCACAATGGTGAGAAGCCCCAAAGCAAAAGAAAGATTGCGTACTCTTTTTAGTCTATATTTAAGTTCCATGAATTGCTCCATACTTCCATCCTTATAATTCCTGAGTATCTTGCAATATAGTTTTGAAAGACGATAATTTCAATAAAACAATAATTTCTCTTCAGAAAATAATAAAAAAA
>JAHDHB010000231.1 GCA_020631545.1 Saprospiraceae bacterium
TATGCCTTGCAAAATGGAAAAGAAGTAAATATTGCTCCAGACAAAGCTATCAAAATCGAACTAGCCACGACCTTAAAAATGGCTGATGATGATCCTGGATACAATATTTATCAACTGGATACTACGAATCGGAATTGGACATACATCACTAGGGATAAAATCGATGTTCTAGAAGAAGAGGACGAGAGTTTCTTGAGTGAAGGAGGCGAAGCTTTGAGTGAACCAGAACGCCAAATCGTTAAAGTCGATAAGGAAATCAAGGCGTTGGAGCGAAAAGAAGCGAAGGCAATTGAGGAGCTAGAGGTCTCTATTCCTACACCAATAAAACCAAATAAACCTCAAAAAGCTTCTCCTGACGATTTTGTCTTCAACTTTGATGTGGATAAAAATGAATTTCCGGAAATGGCTATCTATGATAAGGTATTATGGAAATTAGCCGAGAAGGATCCTTCCTTCAACAAAGGTATGTTTACCGTGGATTGGGTAGATATGAAGCTTAAGAAAATCCCGAATTCACCAAATTATACTGCTACCTTAACTTCGGATGTAAAAACCATAGAATTAAAGGTTTGTCCAGTGTTGACGGGTAAAGATCTTGCCCTAGCAGAGCAAGAATTTGCTAGAAAATTCGAAGCCTATGAAGTTGGTTTGAAGGAGCGAGAAGAGCGTTTGCAACGAGAAAAAGAGGAATTAGCCAAGCAAATGGAAGAAGAACGAAGACTTTTAGCTATTCAGAAGCTGGAGTTCGAAAAACAGCTTAAGGAGATGCAAAAACAAGGGCTGAACATGGCTTTAACTGAAAAAGTAGTCGAAAAACGAATTGTTAATAACTTCAAGGTGACGAGTTTTGGAGTGTGGAACTGCGACCGCCCAAGACCCCCTTTCGAAAGATGGTTATTTGCTAAGTTTTTTGATGAAAATAAAACACAATTCCTAGGCAATGCCGTTTATCTCGCCAATCGTACAGATAACACCGTAGCAGCTACTTATGCCAAAGGCAATGATCGCATTCGCTTCAATATTTCTAGAGAAAATTTGATGTGGTTAGTCACTAAGGAAGGAAAATTGGCCGTATACGATGCCGAGCAGTTTAAAAAGATTCCTTCAAAGAAAGACCGATTTGATTTTGTCTTAACTACAATCGACAAAAAGATTGAATCGGAAGAAGATGTCCGAGCTATTTTAAAGCTGTAAGGAGAGAATTAGGAATGACGAATTAGGAATTACGAGTTGGCCGTCAGGGGGGATTATATTATTGTTTGCTAGCAAATAGTAAAAATCATACTTCTTAAATACTAACCTGACGAAGCCAGAACTAAGTAAAAGCGTTTTGCTTATGTGTCTTAAAAAGGTCGCAGACCTACTCATAAGTCTTTTTTGTCTAGTACGTTACGTTATGTTTATATCTTCTTATGAGTCTTATATGGTTAAAATCGCCAAAACGATAATGCCACAGTTCATTTTCACAAAAAACGTAGAAGTAGACGCCCAAGAGCTTACATTCTATTTAAAAGAAGAGCCCTTTTAGCGTGGCCTTAAAATATTCTTACTTAGATAGTTTTGTTGTAACCCAACTAATCTTTCCCCGCTCTGCTTCGGTTTGGCGGGGATTTTTTTTGTGGACGGGAAATCGACAGAAGTTAAGTAGTATGTTCATAAATCATCTTTATAGGTGGCTGGTCTGTTTATCCCAAGTTTATTAAGAATAGTTTTGTCCTCAGAAAAGCGTTTTTTTCCTAAACCTAGGAATATTTTTTTTGTAATGATCTTGTCTCTTATAAGATCCGAGATTAATCCCTTATATAAGTGCTCATTTGGGTCATTTTCAACTACGTCTATAAGTTGATTCAATCGCTCAATTTTTGTTAAATCCTCATTCTCAATTATAAATCTATATCCTGCCCATTTGTAATGTTCGACGTTTTTAACGGTTCCATCTTCCCATAAATTTACTTGCTTCTCAATGAAACTTTTTGGTAGAAAATTATATTCAAACCATTCTTTATTATACCCAATAATATTGATGAATTCATTGTATTCCATTTCGTTTTTATTTTTAGCTAACTTCCAAAAATCTCAGCTCTTTTTTCCATTTTAATTTAGATTTAAATTCTCTACTTAGATTTACTAGCTTATCTAACTAGTCAAGAAAGGTAAGATTTACAATAGTTGAAGTCACTCAAATATCGTAAATCCTACATTTTATATCGAAATTAATCATTTTCAAACAAGCCCACCGTCAAAACCACATAAATCTTTTCCGCATTCGGGTTGAACATCAAGGAACCGCCAATCGGTAATTTCAGTTTTTTAGAAAGCTTGATCGACCTTTCATAGGTCAGCGAGACTAAGGAAACACTAAACACATCATTCGTCGGATCGTCTTCTAGCGTATAAAATCCATTTCCTGCACCTACCGTTGCACTCAACTGATCGGTAATGGGATAAGAAAGCTCAGCATAAAAACTATTAGGATTTTCACCATAAAAATTATGAGCAAGCATAGCCGTCAAGGGAAATTTCTTTACCCCATCAAAATAGAGTTGTGCTTCGAAAGTATGGCCTGTATTGTCCTTCGAGTAATCAAAATAGTTGTGACTAGCGACATCATCGAAAGGGTAGAAATAATCCGTAAAACCAATACCCACAGGGCCATAAGAAGCCATGAGGTATAAATCCGCTTCATTACTTCCTCGCCCATTGAAACTGTAGGAAGCCCAAGTCCCGACCTCAAAACCAAAATCGTTTTTCTCAAAAGCATAGGATAAAGTCGGTTGAAAACTAGGCGCACTACTATAAGCAAGCCCTCTCCAAACATAACGACTCACCAGCTCGGCGCCTACGTTAAATCCAGCGGAAGAAGCTTCTTCGTCAGCATCACAAATATTATTTTCATTGACATCTTTTAAGATGCCAAGGCAATTGCAGTTCGCATCATAAACATCGTTGACGGTACAATCGTCTCCATCCGAACAAGGCTTTCCTAGCATATCGGTAGGGCAATTCCCCTCAGAAAAATGGGCTGTAGTAGCAGTAGTTGTCTTGAAATTGGAAGCAAAGGCTTGTTGCTGGGCAAAAGCGTTTGTCGTAAGGCCTACATAGAGGAGAAGGCCTAGGCACAATAAAATTCTCATGTTTGGGTGTTTGTAGAATTAAGAATATGATTAGATCCTAATAGTTTTCGACGCTCCGCTTGAAAAGACGTGTTGACAAAGGACAAAAGACATAGGACAATCCGCGATAGCTATCGGGGCGAAGAGCGGAGGAGATCTAACTACTTAATCCTAAGGTGGCGAAGCCACTACCATGTAGAGAGTAGAGGGTATTCCGCGATAGTAATCGGGAGTAGAAGGACTGTCCGTCATAACGAACTAATTTTTCGAAGAAAAATCAAAAAGTCCTTCTACTCCCGATAGCTATCGCGGAATACAAAGTTTTGCCAAATTTTGGCAAGAGTTCACTGCTTAGTTACTAACTACTTAATCCTAATGACCTTGAAAACTTATCGTGAAAAGTCTCATGATATTTATCGCCCAAGCGGCTATTTCATGCTCAATATAGTGATTTCGCTCGGTTTTTGACTCAAATTAATGCAGGTCTTTCTAGCTTCATTTCTAAAGAAAACGTTAAACGCGTCCTAAAAATCGTTCAATATGTCGTGATTAGCTATTTTGTTAGTAGAAAAAACTTTCAGCCTTAATAATATTGACGTACTTTTGTTCTAAAGTCGGGTTATGAATTACAACTTTACCATCAACGAAACATCCATTAAACAGAAGCCAAAACTTAGTGAGTTATTGGGGTGTCCCTATATGACTGCACAGCAGCAGGCAAAGGCGAAAAAAGAACGTGTGGACGTACAGTTGTTTCGCAGTAGCAAGGATTTACCACTATTCTGGGATGAAACGACGCCTAAGCAACATCTTTTTTTGAAAAAAGCCTATTTGGATGTACTAGAGCATGCGCCTCCTAAAGGCATGCGTTTTGCCTACCTTGTTTTTTCCAAACAAGAAAAAAATGTGGGCTTGGCTATTTGTCAAGTCTTGCATTTCAATGCAGAAGAAAGCATCAATACGCCAGCTAAAAATCCGCAAAAAAATGTTTTTGAGGCCATAAGTCGTTCTATGAAAAGCCTTGTAGCTAGAAAGGTCGATTTCAACGGTTTAGTTTGTGGTAATTTATTATTGACGGGGGAACATGGATTTTATTTTGATGAAAAGCTGATAGGGAAGAAAGAAGCCATGGAGGCCTTGGCCAGTGGTATAGAAAAAACACGCGAAATCTTTGGTAAAGAAGGTGTTGATATTTCTGTAACTTATGTCAAGGAGTATTTTGAAACCTCTAGGGAATTCGTAAAACCGGTATTAGAACAACAAGGATATTTCGAGTTCCAGATCCAGCCCAATATGATGCTTAAAATCCCTTCTGAATGGGCTACTTTCGAGGATTATCTAGGAGCGATGTCTTCTAAATATCGAGTGAAAACCAAGCGAGCCTTAAAAAAAGGGAAAGCCGTTGTACGAAAAGAGCTTGATTTGCAAGGGATTCGGAAGAACAAAGAAACCTTGTATGCTTTGTATAGAGGTGTAGCGGATGGCTCTGGTTTTAATACGTTTCTTCTTCATCCAAACTATTTTTATGAATTAAAACGGAATCTGGGAGATGCCTTCTGCTTGATTGGGTATTATGTTGAAGAAGAAATGGTCGCATTTTTTACGACCATTGATACTGGAGAAGAAATGGAAGCCAACTTTCTAGGCTATAATCCTGCTAAAAATAAGGAATTCCAAATTTATCACAATATCCTACTCGATCTAGTAAAACAAGGAATCCATTTACAAGCCTCCCATATCGTGTTCGCACGTACCGCCTTAGAAATCAAAAGCTCTATCGGGGCAGTACCCCATGAGATGTACAATTACATAAAACATCGGAAAAGCCTTCCCAATAAATTCATCAAAAAAGTATTCGAATATCTAAATACGCCAGAAGAATGGAAGCAACGCCATCCGTTTAAAGCTTAAAAGGGTAGAGAGTAGAGAGTAGAGAGTAGAGAGTAGAGAGTAGAGAGTAGAGAGTAGAGAGTAGATGGACTTCCGAAGGAAAATTATCCCTCTACCCTCTACTCACTACCCTCTACTCCGAAGCCGTACCATTTTTGCATATCTTTTGCACACCATTTTTTTAAAGCCTCCTCAAATCCTTGTATAGATTGTACTGTGGAAGTATTACCTTTATTGTGTTTCTTCACAGGCAAAGGAATGTCCGTTTGAGAGCCTACAAAGTCAAGGATACGAGTAATATCTTCGGCAAAATCTTCAATTTTTACTTGTATCCATCGCTCCCTATCGATTTTTACTAATTCCTCTTCAATCTTAGCGTTGCAAAAAGTCCAATACCAACAACATTTTTCAATGGGAGACATGTCCGCCCAATCTTTTTGAGCGATAGCCCCTGTTAAATCCCCCATTATTCGGGCCTTACTCCAGGCTCGAATCAAGGGGAAATCAATCGTTTTATCTATAGGCAAAGATTTATACCAGTTTTGGTGGGCACAAGCAGAGTAGGCAAAATCCCTTGCATTTCGAATAAGCCATATGAATTTACTCTTCGGTAATATTTCTGATAGCATATCGATGATGAACGATAACTTTTGGTCAGATTCACCATATATCGGTATAGGATAGATACTGCATTGAGTATAGATGCATCGCAGCGCTTCCCTTATTTCCTTTCTCGAACTCCGCTTATGTACATAATCGTTGGCTAATTGCAAAAGCAATGTATTAGGCTCATGCCTACAATGTATTTGAGGATGAAGGTTTAGCGTTCGGGCAATCGTGGTACTTCCTGAACGACCAGTTCCTACAATAAATATAAAATTTTCTCCCAATTCCTCCCCAGTCACTTTTTGGAGCGATTTACTTGAATCTCTAGTAGAAGACAAGGTATTGGCCGATAAATTTGAAGGACTTTCACCTCCCTTATGTTTTTTAATAAAAATCGGTTTATGGGATTCCTCATCCGCTACTACAATATGTGCATCATTCTCAATCACCGCATTATCGCAAATAACGATTCCCGCCCTGTTTTTTATACTTACATTGTTCCCTATCCTAACGTTTTTTCCTAGGATACAAAATTCAGGATAAGAAACATCTACAAACTTCCCTAAAGAGAGGTGTTGTCCGAAAAACCTTACATCTTTTTCAAGAAGGAATTTATTATACCTTATGGAATACTTCCTCATTAGCTTTTTAATTCCCGTTCTATTGATGAAGCGCTTAAAAATAATGAGCATGTTAGTAGGTATATTAAGGAATCTAAGAATTTTGATCGCTAGTTGATGAATTATTCAAGCTAGCTCTTTAATTTCAGGCTATTCCAACAAAAATAGTGAAGAAGCCGTTAAAAATACCCTTAAGAGTACGTATAAATTTCGTTTTCAGAGATAAAAAGACACTTTTTTAGCCCAAAGGATGAAATTTTAAACATGCTCTAATAGTGAAGCCTTAATGATGAAATCATCCTAACTAGTGTTTGACAGAAAACGATCATTTTGGGAAAAAGGAATGTAGCGTCATCAGTTGGTGCGGGAAGAACATGGCGTTTTGCCTTCAACCTATGACTAGCGATGGCAAAAATATCAATAAAATGCTCAATTCCCTTTGCAAATTCTTTTTCCTTAGTAAGTTCGTAGTAGTGCCAGACCAGCTTAAAATTTCGGTGAACATCGAACCCAAAGGCCAAAGTAGGATAATAGCCTAGTGGAATTATCCAAATAAGATTCCGTAAAAAGAACAAGTCACTTTTAAAAACAGAGCGTGTTGTAAAGCTTTCTACCTCATTTTGAAAGGCTTGGCCGCAGGCAGAACAGAATTGAGCAGGCAAGGTGTTTTCGCTACCACAATGAGAACAATTTTTCATAGTTAGGGTGTTATTTCTCCTTGAATTTAAGGGGATTTTGGGATAAATTGGCATCAGGGCAAACAGAATTCTTTTATCTTTACCTGTTCCCTAAATGAATTTAGGGGCTACAGATATTTTAGGGGCTAATTAAAACATTGAAAACTACTTGAATACTAACAATCGCATATTACTTGGCATTTCCCTCTTACTTACGACTATTTTCTTGAGTATTCGACTTCTGATTCGCTACAACAATCCTGAATTAAGCGAAATATTAATAATTACCTATAAAGACATTGCTGTTAGAGGGATATTTATATTCACTTGCACCTACATTTTATTGGTAAATGCTACTAGAGCAAAAGCTTGGTCGATGAAGGAACTCTTTATCTATAACCTAACCATAGCAATGGTTTTTGCCGCAAGTATGATCCTAGTTATCAAATACTTAATAGTAGACACTTTCGTGTTAGGAAAAGGAGCATTTATGGCTATATTGAGCTACACCATCCTAGTAGGAATCGTACAATTAATTGCTGCTTATACACATTCCAATCAGCAAAAGCTACAAATAGCCATTGAAAAAGAGCAAATTGAGAAGGAAAAACTGCGTATAGAATTGAATGCACTTAAAGCACAATTGAATCCTCATTTTTTGTTCAATGCTCTAAATACTTTAAATGGCTTGTACAGAATTTCCCCTGAAAAAGCGATTCGATATAATGAGCAACTGAGTGGTATGTTTCGGTATTTGCTAGAGAAAAGAGATGTTTCCTTGGTACCGTTAGTCGAGGAAATAAAATTTGTTGAACAATATCTGGAACTTTACAAGACGAGATTTGGTGATAATTTAAAGACGACTATTCAAATACCTCAAGAACAATTACAAACGCAAATTCCTTCCTTGTGTTTACAAGTTTTAATAGAAAATGCCATCAAACACAATGAAATATCTAAACAATGCCTACTACATCTTAGGATTCAATACAGGGAGGATACCTTAATCATTACCAACAATATTAATCCCAAACAAGTCGCTGTTGAACGTACGGGGTTAGGCTTAGCCAACCTGCAAAGACGTTTTGAATTGTTGTTAAAACAAAGGATCAAAATCACTAAAAAAGAAGGCTATTTTACCGTTGTTTTGCCACTAAAGAATATGTCATGAAGGTTATTATCATAGAAGACGAATACACCGCACGGGAAAATTTGAAAGTAATGCTAGCCAGCATTGACCCTGATATATCGATTATTGCTGAGCTAGAAAGCATTAAAGAAACGGTTAATTGCTTTAACAATTCGACCTTAATAGCCGATTTGATTTTCCTAGATATTGAATTGGCAGATGGTAATTCTTTCCAAATTTTCGAACAGGTAAGTATTTCAATACCAATCATTTTCACCACAGCCTATTCCCAGTTTGCTATTAAAGCATTTGAGGTAAATAGCATTGATTATTTGCTAAAACCGATTACCACAGAAGGGCTTCAAAGAGCCATCAGCAAATTCAAAAACACTAGAAAACAACCTATAGCTAATCAACGACTTATCCAACAATTCATGCAAAGCATGGCTGCCCAACAAAAGAAAAATTACAAGCAAAGTTTTCTAATTGAACAAGGGGATACCTTAATTCCTGTAAAAACAAACGATTTTGCTTATTTCTTTATCGAAAATGGCATAGTGAAAGGCATTACTAGAGACAATAAAATTTATTTCCTAAATGAAAAATTAGAAAACCTAGCAGAGCAACTCCATCCTAATCAATTTTTTAGAGCGAATCGTCAGTACCTTATTAATCGTGAGGCTATCGTTAAGATTTCCATTTATTTCAAAGGGAAATTAGTCGTACATATTCAACCTACCAGTAAAGAAAAGATTCTAATCAGCAAAGCGAAAGCCACTACATTTAAAAATTGGATGAGTTCGTCAGAAAATTCAACTTCCCTTTAAGTCGCTTCAAGTTCCTTTTTGACCGCTTCAGGTAGTTTCTCGCTGTATAGATTTCATGATGTTGTATTCTTGTGATTATTCACAAAAATTATCGTCATGAAAAGTAAATTCCTATTCTTCGCTACTTGCTTGATATTTTCTTTTAACATTGCTTTTGCAGAACCACCTGTTGAGGTACAAGGTCGCATTTCTATCTATGTTTTTCTCCATGAAAATTGCATTATTAGCCAGTTCTACACACTTCCTTTAAAGGAATTGCATACTACTTTTGCTAGTGAGCAAATCCAATTTATCGGCTTATTTCCCAATCATTCTTCCCAACCCAAAAGCATCCAACAATTCAAAGAGAAATACCAAATCCCTTTCGAATTAAAAACAGATCATACTAGACAGATAACGAATTCATTAAATGCTACAGTTACGCCAGAGGTGGTGATTTATAATGAATCCCAGAACCAAATTCTTTATCAAGGAAGAATCGATAATTCTTATGCAAGAGTTGGTAAAAAACGGCAGATAACAACATCTTCGGAATTAAAAGATGCTCTGGAAGCAATAGTTAGTGACACACCAATTTTAACGCCTAAAACACAAGCTGTAGGCTGTTTTATCAATAAAGTAAATTAAAACTTCAGCATGAACAAGCATATTATATTTCTCTCACTTGTTTACTTAGCAAGCATTAATCACTTACAAGCACAAGTGAATTTCAGCGA
>JAHDHB010000232.1 GCA_020631545.1 Saprospiraceae bacterium
GTTGTTTGGAATACTTTATAGCCATTGTGCCATGAAGAAACAATCGCAAACCAGAGCATGTTTTCATCTGCTTGATTGATTTCAATGATTTTATTTCTGTCGTTATTGTTATTGACGATAGCATCAGCAGGGGTGATGTCTGACCATGAATTCCCAGCATCCACGCTTTTCCATATACGAACAAGGGCTGCATCATTATGAACCACATAAATTACATCGGGATTCGATTTGGCTATTTTTATGGAGTAAATGAGTCCTGTTCCAAAATCGTGTACTAAGGAAAAACTAGCGCCATTATCTTCCGTTTTCCAAAGCCCTGTACCTGAAGGAGAATAAAAGGTATTATAACAATGCGGATCCCATTCATAATTCCCATATTGCCCTGGCGTACCAATCGCATTGTTGGATTTACTATTGTCAAAAGCGAGTCGTTTCCAATTCATCCCTGTTCCTTGTACTTGAATCATGCCTCCATCCTCAAACATAATGCTACCATCCGCAGGGTGAACGCCTCCTTTCGTTTGATCGGCAGCACCACTAGCCAACCATCCGCCATGGCCATTTTTTCCTTTCGGGAAGGTGTTATTGTAATGCAATAACGTCCCATTGTGATAAGTACCTCCAATCATCGCATCTTCTTTGTAACTAGAGCCAAAACCCCAGAATTCAGTGCCTTGAATACCTAACATCCTAGGAGAAATACTATCGCCTTGGTCGGAGGAATAATATAAACCTCCATCGGAAGCGACCCACATATCGACATTGGCACCGTCTTGGAAGAATTTCACATCATGGACATCGGCATGGGTGTACCGTTTTTTCGTATTTGCTCCCACCCAAGTAACCCAATGAGCGTTGGTTTCGAAATTTATCCCACCATCTTCTGAGCGAAAAACGCTGATACCTGCGGGGAAAATTTTGTTCGCATCGGTAGGCGAAACGCCTAGGCCTAAATCGTAATAATATTGCCCGCCATCGTCAGAACCATCAAAAGCATAGCCTACAATATTCATATTTGTAGTGCTTGCTGGGCCTCCTGGTCCCGTGCCGCAGCAGGTATGCGAAAAGCTCTCGCCAGCATCAGTACTTTTGTAAAAACCATAGAGTCCACTCCCTCCATTCATATCCCCTGTGGCAAGGACATAAACATTATCTGGTGAAGCTGGAGAAACGGCTATTTCCACTCGTCTTTGTTCTTCTGCACCACTCATTTCAGAGACTAAACAAGTCAACTCATTCGTTGTCGTCCAAGTACTTGTCCCATTTATAGAACCATTGTTTGCACCAATCGCATCACTAGTCGTTGCTCCAGTCCCTTCATTTATTGGCCAATAATGTATTAAGGAACCATAGTCAGGATGGGTGTTATTTACCGCTTGGCAACGCCAATCATTCAGATTTGTTTCCGTTACTGCTGTACTCCAAATGCGTACTTCGCTGACTTCTCCTGCAAAGGCAAAACCGTAGCCTAGCGTACCATCCTGTCCTAGGGCTAGGTTAAGTAAATTACTAGTATTTGTACTGATATTGTTGGTGGAAGAAGCGACCAAACCGCCATCTTGGTAAAGTTTTTTATCTCCATTTGCTTCATAGCTTACGGCAAGGTGATGCCATTGACCATCAGCAAGGAGACTACCATTGAGATCGATTCGATTGCTGCCGTCGCCGATATTAAATTTCCAAGTACCGTTACTATTTCCTGCTAGTATGAGCCCTGGATTTGCTCCAGAATTCCAGTTTTTATTAGAAATTATACTAGGATCTCCAGACCAACCGCTTGATTTCACGCGCATTTCTATCGTGAAATTGGGAATAGAAGCAGAGCCGAGATCTACGTTGGCCATACTGACATAGTTCGTACTCCCATCAAGGGAAAGGGCATTAAAATTTCCTGATGATTGAACGGCTGCTACACCCGGCCAGCCTGTAGGCTTCAAGGCGAAGGTTAGTCCTCCATCGACTGATTTATAAAATTCTGTGCGATTGGCAACAAGTTTTGCAGTGTAGATGGTACTTGGAGTAGTAGGATGGAATTCGATTTCCATAAATTCTCCACCCATTAATTCTGTCCAAGTCGTTCCTGCATTATCTGTGCGGTAAAATCCGTTATTTGTTGCTGCAAAAAGAATTTGATTACTAGTAGGCGACATTCGTAAATCGCGAACCCAATCAAAATACTGGCCACTTCCTGTTTCCGTAAAGGAAGCGCCGCCGTCCGTCGTTTTATGAATTCTTCCACCTCCTGCAAAATATACCGTATTGGGATTACTATGATCTATTTCTATAGAATAAACGCCTGTAACGGCTAAATCTTGAGCCACTCGATTCCATGACATGCCTTTGTCGGTAGATTTCCAAACACCGGCAGAGGCCGTACCCGCCCATACGACATCGGCATTTGAAGCTGCTTGTTCGACAGTATAAACGTGCGCTGAGCCTGGCGATTGCACAGAAACATTCATCGTCGTTTCATGATCATATTCCCAAGGCCCAAGCTCTTCCCAAGAAGCAAGATTCATTTTTGCATTGCGATGCGCTTGTACTTTTGCTAAGTATTTGTTGTTGATTTTATCTTGCTGTTCTGCTGTCGGTTTGTTGGAATAGCCTTCTTTATTTAGGTAAGGCAAAACTCCTCGCAACCAACGCTTGTAATATTGAGTATAAGTATTTTTTTGGAAATCATGCGTTTCGTAATAAGCATCGTAGGCTGCGATTACTTCTGGGATGTTCGGATTATCAGCATACATTAGTTTTACCCAATTTGGTAAGTTGGGGTTGTTGGCGCTGTATTGATGTTCTATTTGAGCTTGAAGGGATAAGCAGATGCCTAAGAGTAAGCTAAGTAGGTGATATTTCATGGTTATGTTGGGTTAAAATATTCCCTGTAAACGTAGTAAATTATTGTTCATTTTTGAAGTATTAAAGTAATTTATTGTCCTCATTTACATCATTTGAAAGTCATGTTTGATATAATTGATTTAGTTCAAATTATTAGTCATTAATACGTAAGGTTATGGCATTTGTTTAGTCTATTAGACCTTTAATTTATCCGTTTTTCTTTGTCACTACAGAGGGAAATTTGTATTTTCAGTGCTTGAATTAAATTTATTTAACCTATCAAAAACACATTTATGGGCTTTTTTAGTAAAATTAAAAATACACTTGGAATTGGAGGCGTGAAAGTTGACTTACATGTACCAGGACAAGTTGACAAAACTAGTGGAACAATAGCTGGCAAAGTAGTACTAACTACAAAAAGTGAACAGGAGATTGTCGATATCAAGATAAAAGTAATGGAAAAATACACCACTGGTCGTGGAGAAGAAAAGGTATCTAGAGAATTTGAATTAGGAAAAATACATGTCCCCGATAGATTTTCAATCAAACCCGGAGAAACTAAAGAAGTTCCTTTTTCTGTTCCTTTTACGATGTTGAAATCCGAAAATGATAAGTTTGCGGAGAAAGGGGGAGCTTTAGGAGCGCTAGGAAAAATGGGCAAATTTGCGAATGCGGAGAAATCTTATTTCACTGTTGTTGCTGATGTAGATGTAAAAGCAGCAGCCTTAGATCCTTCTGATAAGAAGGCGATTAAGATGGTTTAAACGAATCAAGTGCTATGGAACCTAGTGGTACTATATGCTCAAACGCGGATAAAGAAATCCTTTTCTTTATCCGCGTTTTTTTTGTGCTATCTTTATCGATATGATTTAGGAAAACAATCCTCCACGTTTAATCTTATTTTTCTAAAATGCAGAAACATCCATTTAAAACATTAGGGCCAGATTGGAAGCATTTGCCTCATGTACATGCTTTTACGATCTTGGCAGAAGATATACATGGAGAACGGATTGATTTTAAAGATCAAGCAGTTTTTAATACGTCATCAAGGCAAAAATTAGAAGCTTTTGTAGGAGACGTACATTGGTTGAATCAGGTGCATGAGGCGACTATTTTAGAACTCCCCGATACGGAAGAAAACAAGGCGGATGGTGTTTTTACAAGTAAAACAGAGGTTGCTTGTGTGGTAAGAACTGCGGATTGTTTACCGCTGGTCTTTTGTGATGGCAAGGGAACAAAAGTCGGTGTGGTTCATGCAGGATGGAGAAGCATTTATGCCGATATTATTCCTGAAATGCTCAAGGAATACCGAACGAAATTAACGAGTTTACGGGTTTGGATTGGGCCTGGTATTGGACAACAAAATTATGAAGTAGGCGCTGATTTTCAAGCACGTTTTGTCAATAAAAACAAGCTTTTTGCTCCAGCTTTTCAAGTAGGAAAAGCCGATAAATATTATGCTAATTTACCACTGATCGCAAAGTTGCAACTACTAGAGGAAGGTGTTATATTGGAGAATATTTCTGGCGGTGGTTGGGATACTTTTTCTGATCCTTTAATGCATTCCGCTCGCCGGGATGGTGTAAATTCTGGTCGAATGGTTACGGTTGCTTGGATGGAGAAGGATAAGAGATTTTTGCGGTAGTTGTTTGCCCTCAATTTATTTACGGTTAAAGACATAGGAAGAGCGTAATTCCTAATTCGTAATTTATTACTTTTGTCGTATGCTATTTATTCGTACAATTATTTCCTTTTTAAAGGACAAAGAATATCGAGATTTACTATTTACTACGGCCGTTATTTTAGGGCTTGGCAGTGTGGTCTATCATTACTTGGAAGGCTGGACTTGGTTGGACTCGCTTTATTTCTCGGTGATTACTTTGACGACGATAGGTTATGGCGATTTTTCACCGCAAACGGATGGAGGCAAACTATTCACCATCGTCTATATCGTGATTGGCCTTGGGATTATCCTGAGTTTTATCAATACGATTTATCATCATTATAGTACAATGAAAAATAATAAGAAAGATGAAGAACGCCATTAAATCGAGTATTTTACTTTAGTGGGTTTTATTAACTTTCTAATAGTATAATGAAAATCTATATGTCTATCGTAGGGCAAAAGCAATTCTCGGTTTGACAAAAGCAATAGGAAGCTATCGGGTGTTCGCAAGAGAAGGCGGTAGCCTTCGAGGTTCTATAGCAAGAAGTTTCAACCCCTTGGTTCGTAAAATAAGCCACCAAGTTTTGCCCAAAATAGGCAAGAGATCACTCATTGGTTACTAAAAACATGTTTTTTATGTCAAAACGAGAATTGCTGAAGGGACAATGGATAACAGAGGCGGAGACGAATTAGATCGTTTTTTCAGTAGCCCCAGATTTAAGTCTTGGGCTACTGAAAAAATATGACTCAGAGGGAACAACTTGTCGGCTAAAGCCAACGTTACGGTACTTGCGTACTATTATTTCGATTATTCCAAGTAGTAGCACGGTCAGCAGCATTTACGGTGCCATCCATATTTACATCACCCATCAGATAGCCAGCTTGGTTGCGGAGATTCCACGTTTCTGCGCGGTCAGCAGCATTGATACTTCCACTTCCGTCAGCGTCACCATCGTAGAATAAATTGATTGTACCATTGTTGTATAATGGATTGATGCCATAAACATCTATCGAAGGATCGGTAAAATCAATTGGAATACCTTGGTTGATGACAATATTAAACCCAGTCATTACTGCTAGGTGATTTCTTGGTTTTACCGTGAGATAGAATTCGCCATCTGCTTCAGGGAAATATACTAGGCCATGACCATTGAGGGAAACAATATCTCCATCTGCTTGTAGTAATGCCGATTGAGATTGCATGATTTCACTAGGTTCCGCAGGACTGCGCAGCTCTAACAAAACCCAATCAACGATAGCGTCAGCTCCTGAAACATCTAGAACCTGTTGAAGTACTTCCTCTCCACCGCCCAAACCAGTATGTTCATAGCCCATGCCTGTAAAAGGTTCTGTATTAGGAATATTTCTATTTCTACGAAGAGCATCATCCATCAAACCTGTTGTAGCATTATAAGGCCCCTTGAGCATGATTTTGAGTGGGTTTCCAAGACTTTCAAAAGATTCTCCTGCACTTCCACCGCCAGCACCACCACCAGAGAAGTTATTGACTAGGTAAGAAGCGATGTGTAAAACACCATTAGGCGTAGTTGCTTCTGAACGAATAGACCACTCGGTAATCGAAGGTGTAGTGCCGTTATTCAGCACAATGACATCACTGGGTGTGAGGGTACTGAGAGGAGGGAAGGTTAATCCAGGCGTAATGACTTTGTAGAAAGTCATTTCATTCGGTTGGCCTAATGGAGTCAATCCTTGGGTCGTCAATTCGGCATTTACCGCCTGATAATCTGAGTCTAGGAAGAAGTAATCCACACCTACAGTTCCATTTGTTGGTTGTGTAGTTGGTAACACTTCCCAAGCACGATTGAGGATTACACCTCCTTGGGTGTTGGTCATAAAACTCGAACCAGCCGCATGGTACTCGACTAGTGGGCTGCCAATTTGTAGTTGAACTCCATTTTCAGGGATGACAGCGCCAGAAGTACCGATGTCTAAACGAAGTAAAAGTTCTCCATTGCAATCACAGAAATTACGTTTTCCACTAAGAGGCTCAATAACCGAATATTCAGAAGTATATAATCCAGCAGATGCAGGAATCCTAGACTTTCGCTGTTCGCAAACAGTACCGTATTCGAGTGCCCCAAAATCGTAGTCGCCATCATAGGCGGGTCGGTTTTTATCATTAAAATCAACAGGGACAACATAATTGGCATCAGTTCCCCCCACGGCAGAGGCATCGCAAACTAAATTAAGATTGTCGTCTGCATTTCCTGCAATATTATCATCTCCATCAATATCAACGAATAAGGGGCCAGTGATGGTACCTATATTGGGTGTCGTTACGGCGTTGGAGATTTGACCAATGGAAAAAGCAACCCCACCTGCACCACCATATAAGATGTTGTTTGCTGCCACAAAAGCGGTTTTGCCATTGTTGATTAATGCTCCTTGTACGCCGAATATTCTTGCCGTAGATCCTGAAAAAACATTTACTACAGTATTGTGTACAAAATAAGGTTGAACCGAACCTGCTCCATCGGAGTGAAAATACACCGTAGCAGTAGATCCAGTGCCCGTTGTGATATTTCCATTCATGATATTGTTTTGAATGATGGGTTCAATAATACCTGCATTTTGACCATAGAAGAACAGCGCTGGCGCACTCCATTGGCCTATGTTATTCCCAAAATAACAACGTTCAATTAGGGCTTTCGTTTCTCCACTATAGGCTGCATGGGCACAGATTCCCCCACCGTAAGCAGCCCAATTATTCAGCAAATCACATTCACGTATGGTAGGGCTACCTTCTCCACCATTTCTAGCCCATATTAGAATGCCTCCACCGACTGTATTGACGGGGAATGAAGCATTTTGGTAAGCTTCTGTTTTTCCATTTTGGATGGTAAAGCGATCAATTAGCACATCGTCCCCGATGTCCCAAAGCGTCATAACATGAAAGGCGTTGTCGGTATCTGTCCCTGCTACGCCAATATCACCATCAAGAATCGTAGGAAATGTGCCTCTAAATGCGCGGTCAGCTAAGCCAAATTCCAATCCTTTGAAACCACCATATAGCTCAATGTGTGGCTTATCGATGTAAAAAGTGGCTTCTCTCGCTTCTGCACCGTCACCATCCAAATCTACAGGGATAGAAGGCTTATATGTCCCTTGTGATACAAAGATCTTATAGCCTGGTTGTGCTGCATTGATGGCATCTTGGAGGTCATTAAAAGCATTGGCCCAGCTAGAGCCGTCATTATTACCACCAGCAAAGCCACTCACATAGAGGATAGCGTTTTCTACTGTAGGTGCGCCGTACTCATAAGCACCAATATCGATAGAAGCTGCGTGGTATCGTGCATTACCAGGAAGATCGATGTAATAAGAAGGATCGAGGAGTGCGTTATCTCCACCATCAATGGCCACGGAAAAATTTAAGGTGTTGGGGTATTGCGGTAGCAAAGAATAATCATCGTCCAAGGTGCCATAAGTATTGTCAGGTCCAGCACCATCGAAGCCTGTACCTGCTTGTGCGAAGATGGGGTCTTGAGAAAGCGAGCTTCCCCAGCCATTTTGAACGATGCAATTGGACTGACTACCACCACTTTGGATTTGTGTACTTCCAGCATTATTTCCCCAAACAATGGAGTTGTTGAAGACACAACTGGCATTACCATTAGGAGGAGTGGCTTGATAGGAAGTAAAAGCCCTGCTACTGTTAAAAGCTATTGTGGAATTAACGAAAGTAGCGATACAGTTGTTCGTAACATTAGGTAAATACCACCCCGTTGCGGCTAGGTAGATTGCTTCGCTGGGCGAGGTATTTCCAGAAACAAGGCAATTGTAGAGAAAGAAACTGGCATCAAACCCGCCTGGGCCTGTATCGCTATAAATGGCGCCTCCTTGGTTATTGGCATTATTGCCCAAGAATTTGCAACGGATGAAGGTAGTGACGTTTCTGCCTCGTAAATCGGAGACACTGCCATACCCTCCTCCTGCGTTACCAGCATGATTATCAATAAAAATACAACGTTTGAAGGTCGGGCTAGAAGTCGCGTATTCGACATTGACGACATTATATACCCCCCCTCCATTCGTTGGCGTATTGCCTCCAGTAATGGTAAAACCATCAAGCTCAAAGGTTGAGCCTGTTTGGTAAAGAAACATTACACGGTAAAGATTGTCGGTTTTATCCCCTGGTATCCCAATGTCAGCACTTAGAGTCGTGACATTAGTAGTTGGGTCAGCATCGTCTCGATCCGTTTCCATCCCTAAAAATCCACCGTAAATTTGTATACCTTTATTGACATAAAAGACTAGGGTTTTGGGATCGGTGGGCGTGGCGGAGCCATTGGAGGCTTTGGTCGGGTAGTAGGTGCCTGCTGCGACCCAGATTTCATCGCCGCTGCTAGTGGCATCAATGGCATCTTGAAGTAGTGTGAAGGCATCTGACCAAGAACTGCCGTCATTAGCACCTGTAGCATTAGCATTTACATAGTAAGTCGTCGCCTGAGCCTGCAAGAAAAACAACAGCAAGCAGAGAACAAGAAAAGTCTGTAATCGTCTCATAGGATAGGATTTTAGGTTTAAAATTGATTTGTTTTTAGGGAGATCATTTGAAAGGTAGGATTGTTACCCTTTTCTAGCGGCAAATTTACGGATTTTGTAGGAAGATAGGGGGGATTTTTCTTTTCTGGTTGTATTGGAAGAGTAGTTGGTATGATGCATTCATACAGAGAGTAATGTTGAGGGAAAAAAGCTCTTTATTAGTGGTTTATAGTTGGTGTTGGGCTGTGGTTATAATGAAAAAAGGAGCTTAAGGATAACCTTAATGGATAATATTGTAGTGTTGGTGATTGGCATTTCATCAAAAAAAGCCACCAACATTAAGCAAAAACTTAACGCTGGTGGCTTTATATTTTTTGGCCTAAATTTTAGAAATGTATACCCCCAAAAGTGTTTAGCTTATGTGTCTTTAAAAGGTCGAAGACCTCCTTATAATTCTTTTGCGTCTAGTATACCAAGTTATGCTTATGTCTTCTTATAAGCCTTATATGGTTAAAAATCGCCAAATCCACATTTCAT
>JAHDHB010000233.1 GCA_020631545.1 Saprospiraceae bacterium
CAAATCATTTAAAGGCTTGACAGGCAAGCGGATCGTTGCCACTTTACTGCTCACATCGACTAGGTCTTTGTGTTCGATTCCAAGGCGTTTCATATCTTCTTCGTTCAAGTAAGCATAGTTGGTATAGCGGCCTCCTGCTACAAACTCTTCGAAATTATGTCCCCACGAATTGTGTGTGGTTACTGCACGCTTGGAGATAAGTTTAAAGCGGTCTAATTCAGCGATTTCTTTTAGAAAATCCTTGTTCAATCTTTCCGATGCTTCCAATAAAAGGCTAGGCGCTAAATCTACTTTTCCATCATCCGTTAATACACGTTCTCCAAGGAAACTACTTGCTTGGTGTGCTTTTCGCAAGCGTCCATGTGGATGTTTGTTCAATAAATGATTAAAACCTCCCTGCTTACTCAACCGAAGTAACAAAGATAATATAAACTCTTGAGGTAGTGACTTTTGTTCTCCTTTTTTCTGCTTTAAACCATGTAATTTCTTCGCTAACTCAAAGAATTTTTGTGCTAAAGCCGAACCAAAGATATTCACCCCACATGCTTTGGCCAATTCGACATAAATCGTTGCCTCATCTCGTTGTTCTGCATCGGGTTCGATGATTTTTTTAGTAGCTTGTACATAGGGTTTAGCCTGTAAACCAAGCATTAATGGGAAAATAAACGGCAAATCTGGTCGTTCCAAGGGCGTTGTACAGGGCAACATATAATGACCTGCGGAGGCCGTTTCGGTAGGCAAAATATCCAGCGTGACCAACAATTCTAGTTCTCCAAAAGCGTCTCGCAATCGCTGTGCATTGGCCATCATCATCAACGGATTTCCTCCCGTTACAAAAAGAGCTTTGATTTGTCCTTTTCCTGGGGTCAGAATCTCATCGGCTAGTATTCCTCCTGGAAAGGTATCATTTACCTTTTGAAATTGACCAACTCTAGAGCGTGTGGTTTCTGTAAGTATACCGTTTTTCTTACCAAATTTTGGGAAATCAATGATGCCCATTCCGACTAAAGAACCGCCTTTTTTGTCCAAATTGCCGGAAATGGCATTGATGCATTCTTGAATCCAATAAGCTAAAGCCCCATTTGTGCCCATATTTACCCCCGTAGAACAGTAAAGGGATGCCGATTTTGCTTCTGCATAAACCTTTACCATCTCCCTCAATTTGGCTGCGGGAATTCTAGTAACTTGTTCCGTATATTCTGGCGTCCAAGGTTTTGCTAAGGCAACAAGTTCCTCAAAACCTTTCATGTATTGCTGAATGTGCGCTTGGTCAACTTCTTTGATTCGTAGAAATTCATTCAAAAAAGCTAAGAAGAAAAACACATCGGTGTTCGGACGAATAAAAACATGTTCTCCAGCTACTTTTGCTGTTTCTGTTTTCCTTGGATCTACGATAAACAACTTCGCTCCTCGCGCTTCCAATTCCTTCAAATGCTTGGAAGGATTGGGTACTTGGAGGAAACTCCATTTGGAAATAACGGGATTCGCCCCCGTAATTATCAAGCAATCGGTATGATGAATATCAGGAAAAGGCATGGTAAAAGGAAAACCATACATGTGTTGTGCTACCGCAAATTTATTGCTACAATCTTGAGTAGCAGAAGCATATAGACTTCCAGAACCCAAGCCGTCCATAAATCCCTTGGCAAAAGCTGGATGCAATACCCCAAAACCTGCTGCCGTCCCCACATACATCGCAATAGACTCTGGCCCATACTCGCGTAGAATTTTTTTGACTTTTTCTCCAATTCCTTGATAGGCTGTATTCCAAGAAACTTTTTGCCACTCCTCCCCTACTCGCTTCATGGGATGACGCAAGCGATCTGGATTGTTATAAATACGATGCTGTTTTAAACCTTTTGGACAACCAAAGCCTCTAGTAGCAACATGCTCATTATCAGGTCGTATCTGTGTTATTTTTCCATCATCTAATTGGACTTCTAAGCCACAGAGCGATTCACAGATTCGACAAAAGGTGTATTTCGTTTCTTTCATAGTAGAGGAGTAGTTCTTGGAATAACATTAATCAAGCACCTAATATAAGAAAAAAGAACTATTATCCAACGTCTTAAGCCCTCCAATCTCCATCATTATATGCGATTTTAGCTATAAAATCTAAGTTACTTTAGATAACTCCAAACAGTGTCATAAAAAGGCTTAAACAGCCTCGTTAGAAAAATTTCCTTCGGTAAAAATAAAACACATATTACTCCTTGTTTTAAAACAAATTACAGCGTACACATCAACTACTCTCTAAAATTTATAGTACATTGCGTTTATTTTTTTGATAAAATTAACTAACTTTATTTTTTTAAAAACTAAACTCCAAATTAAACAATGAAGCCTACAAACCTATTTTCACAGCGTTGTATTCTGATTTTATTCTTATCTACCTTCATGATTACAACAGCTTACACTCAAAAAAGCGGAGAATCCATTCTTAATTACGATGTCATTTATATGAAGGATGGTCGAGTGTTAAAAGGAGAGATCCTAATTTTTCAAGAATCCGATGGAGATCTTACATTTACCGATCTTAAAGGCAGAAAATATTCCATTACCAGAAAGGAATATAAATATTTCGAGGAAAATGTAAGGTATCAGTTGCGTAATAATGATACAATAGCCATTAGGCCACGAAAAGAATCAGAATTTGAAGTGACTATCGGTTTTACTCCGTATTCCGTAATTTTGGCAGAAGGGGAATTTGAAGGAAGTAAAGAGACGGCTGTAGATAATACGCTGATGACGTTATGCATTAATGTAGGCGTTGGAAAATATTTTACTCGTCAACATTATTTAGGCGTAAATCTAGATTATGCTATATTACCTAATCACTATTTTGGAAATAGTATAAAAGGAAAGTTGTCAAATTATTTCGCAGCAGGAGCCCGCTACAAATTTCAATATGATGCGTATAAGCGAAATACAGCTTGGTTTCTGGCAGCTAAAGGAAAATTTAATGCTATAAAAGGAGATTTAAGTTACCAATATCCTAATCCCTGGGGTAGTGGAACAACAAGTACATATCTTACGGAAAAGCACACCACAATTAGCATGGGACTAGGACAAGGCGTCGCATTTATTTTGAACAATAAAAAGTCCATAAATTTAGAACTTTCAGTATCTCGTCACTTTACTTTAAGTAGTAAGCTTTTAGATGAACCAGACGCTACCATTACACTGCTTCCATTCACTGATAGAAGGTTTTCGGAAATCACCCTTTCACTTATGTATAATTTATAAATCGTATTCTAAAGACGTTTCCTTAAGCTAAACACGGTTTATACTGAATATTCTATCAATAAATTACAAACCATAAAATGAGGTAACTAATAAGCATCATTCCTTTGTAATTTATTGATAGGGTTCTTCATTTTTGCCTTTCTTTAAAAGTGATGTTTTTAAAGAAGATACCCTCCATCCATTTCTCAACCATACTTGACTGATTGTCAGAAAATCTAACCTCGCGCCTAAGTCCCTGACAATCTAGGTATAGCACTAATCGTAATTCCAAGAAACGCGAACAATTTCTCCCTTACTGCCATCAGGCAATTCATCCCAAATGGGAGGATGAGCAAAACCGTCTAGTCGCTTATAAAATCGAAGGGCACTTACATTATCCTTTAATACCCAAAGGAATAACTTATTGGAAGCACTGTTCTTCGACACCCATTGAATTACTTTTTCCATCAATAACTGCCCAATTCTATTTCCTTGATAGGCTTGACTAACGTGTAGATTATCCAAATAGCTTCCCCACACTGAATCATAATCCAAGTAAGCACAAACAAAGCCAAGTAGATTTCCTTCCTCTTTTGCCGTAAGAATAAATTGGTTTTCCTTGTTATTTTTTAATCGTTCTTCCCAAACATGAAGGCGATCCTCCAAAACTTTTTCATCAAGATACTTTTCACTTAAAATACCACGATAGTTTTGCTGCCAACTACGCGCATGTAAGGCTGCAATCGCTTTGAAATCTGAAAAACTTGCTTCGCTATAAGCTATCATAGTTCAGTATATTTAAACGAGCCTAAAAAAGGGATGACCAATGTTTTCTATTGGGCATCCCTTCAAAGATAAGATTTTAATCGTTTTCCAACTATTCCGTTTCCACCTCTCCTTCAATATAAACCACCGTTGTTTTAGGCGTAGTATTCGCTTCTATCATAATCGGTTTCTTTTGTTTACCTTGTTTGCCTTTAGTATTGAAGCGTACTTTGATTTCTTCCGTTTCTCCTGGTAAAATAGGCGATTTTGGATAAATAGGTACTGTACAACCACAAGTAGATTTTGCATTGGTGATTAATAGAGGTGCATTTCCTGTATTCTCGAAGGTAAAGGTATGTTCTACCACATCACCTTGTTTTACTTTTCCGTATTCGAACGTTTTTTCAGTAAACGTCATAACGGCTCCATCAGCAGCTACAATAGCAGGAGATTCAGTTTTCGCTCCTTGTGCAAAGCTCTGAATTCCAACAAGCAATGCAATTAATAATAGTGTTAAATTTTTCATTGTAATCTAATTTTAAGGGTATGCAGACTTTTAAAGTTCTTAAAAATCTAGCAGAATTAATTATTTAGTCCTCCTTTTTGGAGTTCTTGTCAAGACAAAGATAGAAACTATTAACTATTTTTTTAGTTAAAGAACTATTAAATTAGTTTTAAAAACAAAAAAGACCGATCCTCACAGTCGCTGAGCAGCATATTCGCGGCTCAATTTACTAGAAGGATTGTTCCAAATAAATCCATCCACGGCATCTTGCACCGTTAAGTAGTTATTCGAAAGACCGATTTCATGTTGAAAACCAGAACGATGCAGATAGTCTCTGACCGTTCCTTTCATGCCAGCGATCAAAAGGCTAATCTCCCGTTTATCTAAAATATGATGAAGTTGCTCCATGGCGTGTAATCCAGAACTGTCGATATTATCAATGGAAGAAGCATCCAAAATGAAGACTTCAAGCGTTTTATAGTCCGCAATTTCAGTAACTATTGCTTCGACAAAATATTCGGCATTCCAAAAATATAAATCAGCATCAAAACGGAAAATAAAGCTCCCAATGGGTTCCTCCGTTTTTTCAGGAAAACGCTTGATATTACGATAGGTTTCCGTGCCTTCTAAACGACCAAGAACAGCATAATGTGGGCGAAATGACTTGTACAATATCCTTGACAACGAAAGCAATACGCCAATTAATACTCCTTGTTGAATACCAAGCAATAAGGTCAAGGAAAAGGTGAATAACAAGACATAAAAATCCTTTCGATCCAAGTAAAATAACTTCTTAGCATAAGCAATATCAATCAATCCAATGACAGCCGACAATACGATGGCTGCTAGCACGGGTTTAGGCAAGTAATAAAATAAAGGCGTAAAAAAGATAAGGGTAAGGCCAATAAATACTCCTGCAAAAATGGAAGACATGCCTGTTTTCGCACCTGCATCGTCATTTATGGCAGAACGGGTAAAACTCCCCGTATTGGGAAAGGCTTGAAAGAAAGCGCCAACGACCTTCGCTAGACCTAATCCAAGTAATTCTTTATTCGCATTGATCGTATAGCCTTGACGCTGAGCTATGGTTTTGGCTATTGCTAAAGATTCTATAAAACTAATGAGGCAGACGACCATCGCTAGGGGAAAAACCTGCATTATTTTATCTGCATCAAAAAATGAAACAGTAAAAGTGGGCAAACCTTCAGGAACAGAACCAACGATGTCTACTCCTTGCTCATGCAAAGCAAAAAATAGAACAGCAATCGTACTCAACACAATGGCAATCAAAGCACCCGGCAAGGATTTCTTTATTTTCTTCAAACCTATAATCACGAGTATCCCTACTAGACCAATAGCTAGCGAAAGCCCGTTAGTCTGCTGTATATTTTGAAGTAAATTGGTCGCCATCTCTACCGTAGAGCTACCTCTAGGCAAGTCGAGCCCTAGTAAATGGCGCATTTGGCTTAGACCAATAATCAAAGCCGCTGCCGCTGTAAAGCCCTTAATCACAGGCTCGGAGAGAAAATTGACCAAAAATCCTAATTTCAGAATAGCAGCAATTACTTGAATCACTCCAGCGACCAAAGCCGTCAATAAAGCGAGTTCAATAAACTCTGTAGTTCCAGGTTCCGCCATTTCAGACAAGCCGGCTAAAACTATAATAGAAACCAAGGCGACTGGCCCTACAGACAATTCCCTAGAAGAACCAAAAAGGGGATAAATCAGCAAAGGAATGAAACCTGCATATAAGCCATAAATAGGTGGCAATCCTGCTAATAGAGCATAGGCCATCCCTTGTGGAATAAGCATCACGGCTACCGTCAATCCTGCTAGTACATCACATTTAGTTTTTGATGCATCATAGTCTTTTAATTGTCCCACAAGTTCTATTAACATTGGTGCCCGTTCGTTTCTGGATGCTCAAATAAATCAGATTCGTCCTCATCGCGCTTTGTCAAGCATTTAAAATCTTTTTCTACGAGCAATTTGAGACTTTGTTCACCAAAATTTAAGCGTTCCTCAACACCTACCCGCTCCGTTTGAACCAATTCGTCAACTAAAAATTCAGGAATAAACACCTGAATCCCTCCGTCATTCATATCCGCAGTTAATTTCGTATCAGTATTTGTCTTGTAAAGGCCATAGACAAAAGCTTTACTAGGAGAAACCTGCAATTTTCGAAGTATTTTCCCTTCATCTGCTAACTGTTTCAACTCAGTTTGAGAAAACCGCAGTCGGATGGAATTATCTAAGATTCTGATTTTCATTCTATTTTCTTAGGCGCGAGAAATTAATCGCAAATTTCATAAAAATCAAATATAGTCAATTAGGATTTCATTTGTTCTCCATTTCTCTTTTTATTTTTTCGACAAATTCAGTTGTTGTGTTATTCAACTTAGCGATATTCTCGCTCGTCAGAGGGGAAAATTGTAACAGTTGTTTGATATTTTGGACTTTTTGCTCCTCCAAAGCTTTATCTTTTTCCTCCAAAACCTTATCCTTCTCCTCCAAAGCTTTATCCTTTTCCTCCAAAACCTTATCCTTCTCCTCCAAAGCTTTATCCTTTTCCTCCAAAGCTTTATCTTTTTCCACAATAACCTCTTTCAATTCTTCCTTTTCTCGAATATATCCTGTTATTGTATCTTCAACCTCTTCTTCAATATCCATCTTATCTAAAATTTCTTGACTAGCAGCGGCCCTAAGCAATCGCTCTCCAATCCGATTAAGCAAGGGGTATTTCTGCAACACACCTTTAGGAACCTCCATAATACGCTCATCCTCCGCTAATTTATAGGATTGATTGAAGACATTTAAAATACCTTCCAATTCGTTCCTCTCTTCTCTATTCAATCTAGAAATTTGAATAAAATAGCCATCATCCATTAATTTTTCAACAAAAACTTCCTTTTCATTTAAAGATTCCTCCAACACCAAATCAACATAATTTCTATCTACTTTCATCACTGGCGTAGGAATGTCCGCTATTGGAGAAGCTAAAAAATAAATCGGAATAATGGGCAACGTAGTAAGCTTCTCACCTTTCCCTAAATATTTCCTAAACCGCAAAATATCTTTAGGGTATTTACCTTTCTGTATTTCTATTAGGACTTTCTTAAGAATACCTGACTTCGTTTTTATTACTGCCCTGAAATTAATTCGGAGTATAATTAACAAGACTTTCGCCTTTATTTCTCGCGGTTCCAAGGATAATTCTACAATCTCTTCCCCTATGATTTTGCCGATCAATTGACGGGCAATCTCTGTATCTTCCATGAGGTACTTAAAAACGGCATCATATATCGGGTTCGCTATTCGCATGAGTTAAATTTTCTATTACAATTGTTATTTAACGCTAAAATACAACTTTTTAGCCAATTTTTCGAGGGACAACTAGTTACAAAAATGGAATCCCGTTTCCTATCTATTGATAAAACACAACATTTCTCGTACTACTAGCGTTACTATGGGCATGAAGTTTGTTTTATTTTTCCATATCAATTGTATTTTGCCTAATCTCATTCCTTACACAATGACCTTATTTCCAAAGCTATACTTCTCTTTGCTTCTAGTCTTCGTCATTGGAGTCTCTCCTACCCTAGCCCAAGAATGGCAATGGGCAAAACAAGCAGGAGGAACCGCCTATGACCAAGTGCAGGGAATGAAAGTTGATGGTTCTGGCAATCTATATGTGATTGGGAACTATGAATCAAGCGCCGAATTTGAAGAAGAGGAGTTAGTTTCACTAGGTTATAGAGATATTTTTATGGCAAAATACGATAGTTTGGGCGCTTTGCTTTGGGTAAAATCGTATGGTGGGCCAGGCATGGATGTTGGGATAGATATTCAATTGGATAAGGAAGGAAATATTCTCCTAGCAGGGATTTTTGCCAATTGGGCACTTTTTGAAGAAGATACACTACGTGCTACCGATGGTAGTGATATTTTTCTAGCAAAATTCACACCTGATGGAGAGAAAATCTGGGTAAAACGGGAAGGAGGTTTAGGTTATGATGGCGCTTATGGAATTGCTTGTGGCCAAGATAGTTCTGTATATCTACTAGGGCGTTTTACGCATCTTCCTGACCAAGAAGAATCAGGAGCTTTGGAAAGGGAAAAAGGCAACCATCTTTTCCTTGCTAAATACACCAATTCTGGCGAACTTTTATGGGTAAAACCTACGATGGGCAAGGGGGATATTTTTGGAACCGGCATCACCACAGATAACAGCGGACACATTTTTCTGACGGGTAGTTATAGCGGTCGAGTGCAATTTGCAGAGGATTCTCTAGCAAATGGAAGTGGTCTTTTTATCGCTAAATTCCTTGAAAATGGCGATTTAATTCGATTCGGTCGTATTTTTGAAAAAGGCATCCGAGCTTTTGGTGCAGATATTATATTGGGGTCTGATGATAATTTATACTTAGCTGGTGGCTATACTTCCAAGGAGATAAATAAAGATACGTTAGACAAGAAGAAGGAGAATACGGATATTTTTGTGGCACAAGTTGATCCTAACTCTTTTGCGGTCAACTGGTCGTATAGAGCTGGAGGACAAGGTGTAGACAAAGCTATGAGTTTGTGTGCAGATGAAGAAAATCTTTACTTTACAGGTTGGTTTTCGGAGCAATGTCCTTTTACAGATAGTTTAACGCTAGAGGCTTATCGAGGAAATGACTTATTTTGGGCAAAAATAAATTACAAAGGAGAACTTTTAAATGTCGATTCTCCTTTACAAAAAGGAATGGGCTACAGCAAAGCGATTTTGCTTGATGACTTCGGCCATCTCTACTGGGGCGGTTGGTTCTCTGGTGTACAGAATTTTCCTACGGATTTGTTCTTTGCGAAGGGGAAAGCGGATGCTTTTGTGGCAAAATTACGTATTAGGAATTAGGAGTGATGAATTACGAATTAGGAGTTTTTTGGGACGGAGGAATGATTTTTGATTCTGGATTACTATTTTTTGGCAAAACTTGGTAGCTTGTTTTACGAACCAAGGGGTTGAAAGCCATTGCTATAGAACCTCGAAGGCTACCGCCTT
>JAHDHB010000234.1 GCA_020631545.1 Saprospiraceae bacterium
CAGACAATTGTGGCAGTGCTACCGTAGACATGGTCGAAACACCTTCAACGGGTTCCTGCCCTAATGAATATACTATTACTAGAACTTGGACCGCTACTGATGAGTGTGGTAATACTAGTAGCCAAAGTCAAATCATTACCGTTGTAGATACTACTGCACCAGTATTTGATAGTACACCAGCAGATATTAATTTAAATTGTGATGATGAATTGCCCACACCTCCAACGCTAACAGCTACAGATGATTGTGGTACTGTGGATATTGTTTTTACAGAGGAGCCCCCAACTATTTGTGGAGAAAGTGCAACTTATACGTACACATGGATTGCTACTGACGAATGCGGCAACAGCACATCCCATACCCAAGTTGTTACCGTTTCAGATAATCTAATTACGGATTGTCCAGAAGATGTAACGTTAGCTTGTGAAGGCGCAAATGGAGCCGTCTATTCTTGGGAAACACCAACGGTCATTTCTGCTTGTGAAGAGCCTAGTTGTTCAAACGACACTCATATTCCGGGATTTATTTACTTAGGCGAATACAATGAACATCGCTACTACTGCTCAAGCACCAATACCTTTACTTGGACGCAGGCAAATGCAGCAGCTACCGCAAATGGAGGCTATTTGGCCGTTGTAAATGATGCAGCAGAAAATGCATTTATCACTAATTCTATTCTCGCTCCTCGTGTTTGGATAGGTTTGAGTGACCATATATCAGAAGGCAATTTTGTCTGGAGCAATGGAGAACCCGTCACGTATACAAACTGGGCATACAATGAACCCAATAACTATTACAATCAAGACTATACCATGCTGCGCGGTAATGGCTATGGTATTTGGTACGACTTTTCAAGTGGGTATCTTGCAGAATTTGTAATGGAAGTACCATGTACGAGTTCTACCCAAGAGATGATACAAGTCGCTGGTCCTCCTAGTGGAAGCGTATTTCCTGAAGGTACTACGACCGTTGCTTATGAATATACCGATGAATGTGGTAATACAACGTCTTGTAGTTTCGAGGTGACCGTAGAAGAATGCTGTGCCATTGATATGACTTGCCCTGGAGACATTACAGTTCCTTGTGTAGAAAACGGTGGCGCCAATGTCACTTGGACACCACCTACAGCTTCTTCTTTCTGCGTAGAATCTTGTCCTACGAATACCTACATCCCTGGTTTTATCTACATAGGAGACTACAATGGCAATCGTTATTACTGCTCATCTTCAAGCAATTACTCTTGGAATCAAGCAAATTCTACGGCCATCGCTAATGGCGGTAACCTTGTGGTAATCAACGATGCGGCAGAGAATGAATTTATTCGCAGCACGATTATGGCGAGCAGTATTTGGATTGGTCTTTCTGATGCTAGTTCAGAAGGCAATTTTACATGGACCAATGGAGAACCTGTCACGTACACGAATTGGCGTTCAGGAGAGCCTAATGATGGTGGTTATTTCGGCAGTGAAGATTATGTAGAGCTTTTCCGTAATGATGGTACTTGGGGCGACAATAACGGGACTTACGGAAGTGGAAGTTATTATTGTGGGTTAGAATTTGTTATGGAAATTCCATGTGGCCTTACGATTGAGCAAGTAGCTGGCCCCGCAAATGGTAGTTTCATCGCTGGAGGTACTTCCTCCACAGTAACTTATGTAGCAAGTGATGAGGAAGGAAATTCAGCCACCTGCTCCTTCGACATTACCGTAGAAGAATGTCAAATCGAATACTGCGAAATAGCTTCACAATGTTCTTATTATGAATGGATAGATGCGGTACAACTGAATACGATCAATAACTACAGTGGCGCCTCCAATTACAGTGATTTCACTTACTTATCTACGGATTTGACAGCCGGGATGTCTCATCCGATTTCGATTTCCGCAGGGTATAGATCTTCTATTTACTACGAATACTTTTTTGTATTTATCGATTTCAACCAAGATGGCGACTTTGATGATTCAGGAGAGTACGTGTACGCTGGCGCTGGATATTACGGCAGTTCAGGCAATATCTATGTCCCAACCTCAGCAGCAGCAGGTAGTACAAGAATGCGTGTTATCATGACAGATCGTTGTATAGCTGGCCCTTGTGGTTCCTTCTACTACGGTGAAGCCGAAGACTATACGGTAAATATCGTGAATAATGGAAATACTAGATTTAGCACTCCTCCACCTACAGTCGACTTAATTCCGCTAGCTGCTACGCAAGAGAATATGGAAAGCCTTGTCAGGATGGAAAAAATGAGTATCGAAAACATTTTCCCTAATCCTGCTACGGATTATATCAATATCGAATTTACAGCTACAACAGGAGGAAATAGCACGCTTATTGTTCAAGATGTCTTAGGACAACAGGTTGTGAATAAGAGTGTTCGTACTATAGAAGGTTTAAATCTTATCAACCTTGACTTGCCAACACTTCCTAGTGGTACGTACTTCTTGTGGATTAATGATCCTACTGAAGTTAGGGCTATGCAGCCATTCATCGTGAAATAAGATGTTAAAATGGGTTAACTTGGATAAGCGGTACAATGTAATGTTGTGCCGCTTTCCTTGTTTGTCGATGACAATTTTAATCATCCATCGGCGAATGGTTTTAGTTTTGTGGCTATTTTAAAATTTCGTGAGATAGTTCGACCAAGCGCCTAAAGAATAACATAACTCCATCTTACACAATCTGCCGTCCCACAGCCGTAGCGACAGGCGCCAAAGTACTATAAAGCGCTTTGAAATCGGCATGATTTAGCTGTTGTGCCGCATCGGAAAGCGCGGTATCCGGTTTTGGATGGACTTCAATGATCAAACCATCTACGCCCATGGCTACACAAGCGCGTGTCAAATCAGCAATACCGTAGCGAAAACCCATTGCATGACTAGGATCTAGGATGACTGGGAGGTTTGTATATTCTTTGATGAAAGCAACCCCGCAAAGATCAAGGGTAAAGCGAGTTTTGGATTCAAACGTACGAATACCTCGTTCACAGAGAATTACGTTAGGATTTCCTCCAGAAAGAATGAATTCGGCTGCTTGCACCGTTTCTTGAAGTGTAGAGCCAAATCCCCGCTTGATCATCACTGGTTTTTTGACTTGGCCACAAGCGCGAAGGATGCCGTGGTCGTACATCGCCTTCGCACCAACTTGGATAATGTCGGTATATTCAATAACGTCAGCTACGTGCGTGGCATCTTTCACCTCAGTGATGATAGATAAACCGTGTTTTTTACGCATTTTATCCATCAGCTTCAAGCCCTCTAAACCAAGGCCTTGAAAGCTATAAGGCGAAGTGCGCGGCTTGTAACAACCACCTCTCAAAACACCAATGCCCATTTCTACAAGAAGCTCAGCAGATTCTTTGATTTGAGTTTTGGACTCGACAGAACAGGGTCCAGCAATCATCACCGTATTCCCTGTGATCCCTCCAATCGTACGGCCATTGCCTAGGTAAATTGTACGTGTTTCTTCTTGGTATTTCCGACTAGCTAATTGAATATCAGAGTCAAAAACAATGGATTTTTTCACCCATTTTTCAAAGGAAGCTGGTATGGATTTCAATTTTGAGGAGGTGACAATCAAGCGTTGTGTCCCTTCTTTGAGGATAAAACCTTTAAGTTCTTTGGCCATTTTGGCAACATCGGCCTCCTTCATAGAGGCTTTTAACGATACGATCATAATTCTCCCTTTATCAGATTAAAGAAGGTGACAACGCCAGCAAAACGACCATCACGATCAAGTACCGGCAAGTAATTAATTGGAAACTTTTGGGCTTTAATAATACCGAGCATTTCGCTTACGGTATGGTCTTGATAAACAAAAACAGGTGTCCGATTTATCATTTCCTCAATAGCCATATCTTGAAGATTTGGCAAGGCTCGAAGTATTCCCTTACGCAAATCAGCATTGGTTATAATTCCTTGAAATTCATTCTGTTTGTTAGTGATCGCCACTAAGCCCAAGCCATAATTTTCTAGGGCATGAAGAACCGACTCAAAGTCATGCTGCTCAGGTTGTAGTGCTGGTGATTCCGCTAGGGGAATCATCATATCTTTGACATAATATTCAGAAGAAAATGCTTGCCCTTTCAAGTTCAGCATAGCAGCTCCCAGATAGTTGGATTTGAATAAGTAGGAACCCGATACAGCACTAAAGACGCCCATATTTCGAAGGATGAAGGAAATTTCGGCATTGACGCCACCATCTACATGGATTTTTTTATCCGGATATTGTTTTTGGAACTGCCTGATTTTCTGAAAGTTCTTCTTATCAAAGCGCCCCCCACTTTGCCCAGGCACCGTTGCCATGATCAAGATAAAGTCAAAGGTTTCCTTATAGGCTTCAAAGACCGTAATATCAGTATTGGAAGTGATGGCAAGACCTTTTTTTCCTTGGATGGATTCAGGTAAGACCAAATGTTCGCGAAGATTTTCGTACTGAAAAGCGACAAAATCAACGGGATGTTGCTCCAAAAGTGCAAAGTATTGCTCAGGCTCATCCGTGATTAGATGCAGATCGATAGGCTTCGAACTAAAACCTCGGATAGCCGCAATGTCTTCAAAAACAGCAGGATTATCTCTACAATCAATGTGATAATAGTCGATACCATGTTCGTCTAAGCGCAAAATCACTTCGCGCAACGGTTCGTTTTTTCGCGAATATATGGAAGCTGAAATTTTCATAATTTAATTCGGCCACAAATTTACCTTGAATTATTCAGAAACAGGCGTAGTAGGAAGCAAAAGTCTGTTATCTTTTGTGAAAAAAGATGACTTTATAGGAGTCCACTCTAAAAATGTTGATTACAGCCAAGAGTCTTTTGTTCTTTCCTAGCTACTAAAACAGCAACATTATTATTAATATAATCTATTTTAGGTCTTTTCATACTTGTATTTGAGGCTTGTACAGGTCGAATAGTCGCACGATAATCAAAAATAGCTAAGCAAGCCTAAAAATGCTAGGAGCAATGCCACATGGTGACCGCTCAGCTATCTTCCTGCCCGCGGTCACCATTTGACACTTCTCTGAATAATTGTAAATTTGTCTTTCAGACGGTCTCCCTCCCCGAACCTCTCTCCTATTTTGTAGCGAAGCAATCAAAATTCATAGTTTCTTACGACTGCACATCGTGAACAAATTCGATAATTTTAGAATACCTATAAGTCATTAGCTTTCATCCTTCTTCTAGTAAGTCGTTGTGGGGAAAGTCCTTTGTCTTTTGTCAAAATGTCTATTTCCCAACGAAGCGAAGAAAATAACTAGAACCTACTTGCCTCTTTAATTGCAATTAGATTCCAACCCCAAGACAAGGAAATAGTTATCTACGATTTTGGTCGTTTTAGGAAATGCTTGTTCCTGAAATAATGTATTTTTGTTAAATGAAAACACTTCCATTAGGCATACAAGATTTTAAAGGACTTCGAACAGAGGATCTACTGTATGTAGATAAAACTGAACATTTGTTTGGTTTGATTCGAACTGGAGGTTATTATTTCCTTGCTCGGCCACGTAGATTTGGTAAGTCCTTAATGCTAGCTACCATAAAGGAGATTTTTAAGGGAAGTAAAGCCTTATTCAAAGATTTATGGATTGAAGATAAATGGAATTGGGAGAAGACGAATCCCGTGTTGCATTTTCATTTTAATCGCCTCGGACACAAGGATATCGGTTTAAAAAAAGCTTTATTGGCCGAATTGCAAGTAAAGGCGGAAGAGCAAGGAGTAACCCTTAGCGAAAAGGGATTAGCAAGGAGGTTTGGAGAATTGCTCAAGAAGGTTGCTCAAAAAGGAAAAGTGGTCTTACTAATTGATGAGTATGACAAACCACTAATTGACTACCTTGGTAAGAAGCAACGACATCAAGCGCTTGAAAATCAAGGAATATTAAAGAACTTCTATTCTGCGATAAAGAACAATGACGAGAACATCCGATTTCTTTTTATCACAGGTGTCACCAAATTTAGTAAAACAGGTGTTTTTTCAGAACTCAACAATCTTGATGATATTACCACGGATTGGGATTTTGCTGCCTTAGTAGGTTATACCCAAGAGGAGATTGAACGGTATTTCAAGCCTTATCGTCCTAAAGCAATGAAGCGAAATCAACTTACAGATAAAGAGCTTAGTATCGAGTTGAAATCTTGGTATAATGGCTATTCTTGGGATGGAGAAACCTATGTGTATAATCCTTGGCCTATCTTGAGCTTTTTCAAAAAAGGAGTCTTTAGCAATTATTGGTTTAGCACGGGTACTCCCACGTTTCTAATTAATATCTTAAAAGAACGTTTTTTCTATGATTTTGAAAACCATAGAACAGGAATCACCACTTTTGAAAGTTATGATTTAGACAATTTAGATACGCTCCCGCTCTTGCTTCAAACGGGCTACTTAACGATAAAAAAGAGAACTCGGAACGTGTTCGAATTGGGTTATCCTAACCGAGAAGTTAAAGATAGCATGATGCAACACCTAATAGGGGCGTTTCGTCATGAAGAAAGTGCAAAAAGTGCATTATTTGCCTACTCCTTACAAGATGCCTTTGAAAACAACCAACTTGAAGAGGTTATCGTGCTCATCAACAGTATGTTTGCCTCTATTCCTTACCAAATATTTGAGGCAAAAAAAGAGAAGTATTACCATTCGCTTATCCACTTACTCTTCACCTACTTGGGTATTTTTATCAAAAGTGAAGTGAATACCAATAAGGGAAGGATGGATGCTCTAGTAGAAACGGATACTCATATTTATGTGCTTGAATTTAAATTGGATAAAAAAGTACAAGAAGCGATTGAGCAAATCAAAAAGCGAGGTTATGCAGAACAATTCGCTAAGTTCAATAAGGAAATAGTCGCTGTTGGTATCAATTTTAGTAGCAAGACTAAAAACGTAGAAGATTGGGATTTTAAAGTTTTGTAATAGAAGATTAATCGAACTCAAGCGAATAGTTAACAGGGAATTTTTAAATTACCCGCTTACAAAGACAGGATAACCATACAATTTATTTATTTTTACGGTCATTTTATTGTAAGCATAACTAAAGACAAGAACATGTCTCAGGAAATATTCGACAAAGCGAAGCAGATACAAGCAACTATCAAAGCTGAAACGCCCAAAACCCTAGAGGAATTGGAGCAATTCCGCATTAAATATCTAGGAACAAAAGGTTTGTTAAAAGGACTTTTTGGCGAAATTCGGCACGTTGATAAAGAGCGAAAGCGCGAATTCGGTTTGTTGGCGAATGCGATTAAACAAGAAACGGAAGCAGCTTTTCAGCAGTTGAAAGATAATTTTGAAGCAGCAGAAGGAACGGAAAGCATTTCGCTTGATTTAACCGCACCAGCGGAACCAAATGCCTTGGGTTCTCGTCATCCGATTTCCATTGTGATGAATCAAATTGTCGAAATCTTTCAGCGTATAGGTTTTGTCGTAGCGGAAGATCGAGAAATTGAAGATGATTGGCACAACTTTACGGCCATGAATACGCCTGCCGATCACCCTGCTAGAGACATGCAAGATACGTTCTACGTCATGAATGATCCGGGCATGTTGCTACGCACCCACACCTCTTCCGTACAGTCGAGAGTCATGACAAAAACACAACCCCCTATCCGCATCATTGCGCCAGGAAGGGTGTACCGTAATGAGACTATTTCTGCACGTTCACATTGCCAATTCCACCAAGTAGAAGGGCTATACGTTGCTGAAAATGTTTCCTTTGCAGACATGAAACAAACCTTGTATTACTTTGCTAAAGAATTGTACGGCGCTACTAAAATACGACTTCGCCCTTCTTATTTCCCCTTCACAGAACCTAGTGCAGAAATGGATGTTTATTGGGGATTAAAAGACGAAATCGACTACAAAATCACCAAGGGAACGGGTTGGTTAGAAGTTCTAGGTTGTGGAATGGTCGATCCTGCTGTGCTAGAAAATTGTGGCATTGACAGCAAAAAATATACGGGCTTTGCCTTTGGTATGGGCATCGAACGACAAGCAATGTTGAAATACAGAATCAGCGATATTCGCTACTTGTTTGAAAATGACAAACGCTTCTTGAATCAATTCTCTGCTGCTTTGTAAATAGATTTTCTGTGGCTCATGATCTCAGGCATGAGCCACAGAAAAATAGCACTTGGAAAAGCCTTTCCAGAAAACGGCTAACTACTTCAAAGGCGTTAAGATAAATCCTTCATCTTTTAACAGCTGAATTACCCCAATTTCTCCAGCAAGATGCGCTGCCCCTACGGCAAAAAAGGTCGGTTGCTCCCTGCTCATTTCATCAATGACGGGAATCCAATTTTTGTTACGTGTTTGAAGTAGCGGCCCTTCATATTCTCCAAATTCAGAACCTTCTTGCATCGTGATATTGTAAAGCGCATCCAAATCCTGCTGCTTGTAAAGCTCTACCATTTGAGCAAATAAATCATCATTTCCTCCTTCTTCTTTTAGCCCGTCCACCAACATTTGAGCTTGCACCTCATAAGGAATACTATCCAGCATGGCCAATTGATATTCAGCAGTTTCCAAGCCCTCAATGGGTATTTTCTGTTTTTGTGCCATCTCTAGGAAAACATTTTCATAGGAAACCACTTCTTCCTGGCTCTTCTCCAACATCAAAGTACTTAGCAAAATGGGCTTCATACGGTCGAAAAGCCCTAGCCCCATACCTAAAGACTCTTCAAAATAGCTATTCAACAACTTATAATCCTCTTCACTGACCAGATCTTTCAGTGATTTATTGCCATCCATCATCATTCCCGTCATCATTTTGAGCATCATTGTTGGATCATCCATATCGATTTCGAGAGCCAATTGAGAAGTTCGAGAGAAACGATCTTTTACCAAATCCGTCATAAAAAAATCCTTCTTAGCAATAAGGTGAATCGTACCAAAAAGATAAGATGATTTTTTTAAGCCATTCCCAGATATTTCCCAAAGCAAGGATTTAGTGTCATCCGTTTTGGCAGGAAGAAGAGGCGAAGAAGGTAGTTCTTTAGCCACCTTAGAAGCAGCGCCGGTTTTAATCTCCTCCTTAGCTTGTCTAGTATTTTGTTTAGCCGTTTTACAACTTCCAAAGAAGACAAGGAATAAGCAAAGCAGGAAGCTCGAAAGAAAAGGATACGTATTTTTCATAAAACATTATTACGCTTAGTTTCTCACCAGTGAAATTCTGCACAAAAATGGCAGGATATTATTTGGTAACTCAGCAGTGAAATTTTGCCAAAATTTGGCAAAACTTTGTAGATTTTTTAACGAATCAATGGGTTGAAACCCCTGATTTATCACCTAGGGGTTGAAACCGCCTAGCTGAGCACAAATTTTTTCTTAAATTGGGATGGTCTTCCAAGGTCGATCTTTTGTTTAGGCATTCCTTGATTGAAGTACTCATCACTATTTTGAAACAGGGAGGTAAACCTCACACTTCTTATTGTAGCGGAATTAGTGTGTAGAGACTTTCCGACAGTCCCTCTACGCCCGATTCCTATCGTGGGACTACTCTCTACTCCCGATTCCTATCGTGGACTACT